>DASQEG010000490.1:0-2684 GCA_035633775.1 Bryobacteraceae bacterium | reverse complement strand
CAAGAATTTCGTTGATGATCTCGAGCAGCGCATGAGCTGAGTTGCGGATCGTTGAGACGCACTCACGTTGATCGGGCTCAAGCGGGGTCGCGAGCAGCACGGAAGTCATGCCGATCACACCGTTCATGGGGGTGCGTATCTCATGGCTCATGTTGGCCAGAAACTGGCTTTTCAACTTGGCCTGAAGCTTCTCTGCCTCAATGCGCTCGAGATAGAGTCGATAGGATCGGTAGACCGCATAGATCACCGGAAGGACGACGATGCAGGTTTGCCAGTCGAGAACGGCGCGCGCTGCATATAATCCGCCGATCAGGGATGCGCCCAGCAGGTAATACGGAAAAGACCAGAAGTAGAACTCACGCCACACATGGACGACACTCTTCCGTTCGGTGAGCGCCACCACGATGGCAATGGACATCGTATTCAGCAGGAAGTAGACGACGGTAACCAGACCCAGTCTCAGGGTCGCTGAAACTGGAATTGGGGCCGCGGGACCGAAGCGAGTGATCAGCAGTGTATTGCATGAGTGTGCAATTCCCACGGCCATGCAGATACTTGAGAGATTGAAAAGTAGTTTGACCGTCTGCATGCGTTCACGCGCACCCCAGACGTACTGCCATAACACTGCCGCTGTGCCAGTGAAGATGGCCTCAAGCAGCGAGAGCTGCGTCATCGCAAGGAGAATGAAAAAGAAGTTGACGGATAGCGTTCCGTGGATGCTTGGAAGGCTGATCTTCATGCTCGAGCTGGCCACGGCTGCGAACATATAGGTCGCCAGCAGCACAGGGTGAGACAGGTCCGAAAACAGGTAAGCAAAGAACGCAAACGAACCCCCGATGGCGAGGACAATCGCAATGTAGATCTTCGCTGGCGTGTTCATACCGCTCAAAGCTTTCTAACGTGCCGCTCGCGCGCATGTCTGGCGCGATGCCGCACTCCCCTTAACGGCATCCAGTGGAAATTCTTGAGTGGTTTTTTCCGATCTCTCCAGGAGGTCGCTCACAACCGGTGTCTCTGCATAACGCAACGGACCGTGCGGCCAGATGGCCGTCCGGTCCGTTATTTCAACGAATAATGTCGCGCTCAGAAGGAAATCCGGAGCACAAGCTGAAGCATTCGGGAATTCGATTCGAGTGCCAGGTCAGGCCGGTTAAACAGCTGGTTCCCCGCAATGAGCATCGATGCGGCCGCCGAACTCACGCGCGGACGCACGTCCACCGCGTTGGTCCAGCCGGGCACAAACTGCGCGTGATTGAGCGCGTTGTATGCCTCGGCCCGGAACTCAACCGCCGCGCCTTCAGTTACGCGGAACTTCCGCGCAAGTGAGAGATCGACGTTCTGAATGCCGGGCAGCTTAAGCGTATTGCGGCCAGCGTTCGGGAACGCACCTGCACCGGCCGCCACATAGCGAGCCTCCGGGTTGCGAGCTACATATCCCACGATCTTGCCCATTGAGTTCGTGACGGGAGCAACGGTCGTCGACAACCCTTGCAAACCTTGTGGATTAATGACGGTGCGGTCGCCGGCATTGTCGCCGTTCAGATTCGAATCGGTGTTACTGCGTACTGTGGCGGGGGCGCCGGATTCAGCGATCCAAACGCCGGAAACAGTCCAGCCCCGAAGCGCGGCTCCGGACCAGCCGCGTCGCATTGCCGCAGGCGTATACACGTCATAAAGCCAGCCGACGGAGAGCCTCTGCCGGCGGTCCAGCATGGAGTCGGCGCGCTCGGAACGAAGGTCGAAGAAGTCCTGCGGGCGGCGTGGTGTCAGAACCGTACTCGCTACAACTGCAGTTGAATCATCGATGTTATGGCTCCACGTGTGAGCCGCAGTAAGCTGCAGTCCGTTGTGATAACGCCGGGTGATGGAGGTGGCGAGCCCGTGATAGGTGGAGTTCCCGAGCGGCATGTAGGCAGTGATGCTGCGACCGAATCCATGTGCTCCAAGGGTGTTCACACCGGCCAGTTGATCGAGCGAAAGAGTCAACGATTCAACAGTCGCTTCGGATGGCGGCGCAAACCACGTTGGCAGGGAACGATTCGCGTTAACGCCGGCCTGACGGTTGATCTGTGTCTGCAGGGGCAGACGTACACCACGCGTGCCAAGATATCCAATCTCCAGTTTGTAGTTCCCCGCGACGCTCTGCTGCAGGCCTGCGTTCCACTGCATGGCGTAGGGCCGCTTCTGATCCGGAATCCAGGCATAGGTAAGCGCACGAGCCGACGCGGGATTAGTCACCGGGCGCGGTGTTCCGGGTATGCCACCGGCGGCAAGAAATCCAGGCCGATTCGGCTGCTCGTTGTGGGCCTCGACAAAGGTGTAGAACTGCGGAGGCAGAGCGTTCATGTGTACGTTGTGAGGAACCTGGTCGTACGACAAGCCCCAGCCCGCCCGTAACGAGGTCTGGCCCGAACGACCGGGCGACCACGCGATGCCGAGTCTTGGCGCGAAATCAGCCTTCGAAGCTCGGGGCGAACGAAAGTCGATGACGCCAGGGACTGACGAGATCTGGTTCAGCTCCTGCCGGCCTGCGCCGTCAGGAACCGCCGAGAACTCGTAACGGAGACCGCCACTGATCGTAAGGTTCGGGGTGATGCGGAACTCGTCCTGCGCGTAAAGATAGTGGGAGAACTGATCGCCGGTAAACGGGACGCCTCCCACGGACCGAGCGCCGTATTCCGGAG
>DASQEG010000489.1:0-3516 GCA_035633775.1 Bryobacteraceae bacterium | reverse complement strand
ACAGGCGGCAAGGCCGCTGCGCAACTCTTCGGCAGCGGCTCCATCCTGAACGAAGCCCTTCGCGCTCAGCAGATCCTGCAGGAGAAGTTCGGAGTATCCACCGATGTGTGGAGTGTCACCAGCTACGTCGAGCTTCGACGGGATGCCCTGGAAACGGAACGGTGGAACCGGCTCCATCCTGACCAGCCGGAGCGCACGCCGTACCTGATTGAGACGCTTCGGAACTCGGATGGCCCGGTCATCGCTTCTTCGGACTACATCAAAGCCGTGCCGGATCAGCTTGCACCGTGGCTGCGGGAGCGCCTGGTATCACTTGGAACGGACGGCTTCGGACGCAGCGACAATCGTCAGCACCTGCGACGATTCTTCGAGAACGACGCTGAATCAATCGCAGCGGCAACGCTTTCGAAACTCGCTCGGGACGGCAAGTTCGATCCGGCGAGGGCGCGCGAGGCAATCGCCGAACTCGGGCTCGACGTCGAGGCGCGTTACTCCGCCGTATCGTGACCGGGGCCATCATCGTTGACAAGCCCGCGGGCTGGACATCGCATGATGTAGTCGGCAAGCTTCGCCGGCTCACAGGGATTCGCCGGATTGGTCATCTGGGAACGCTGGATCCTCCGGCGACAGGTGTTCTCCCACTGCTCGTGGGGAGAGCCACTCGCCTCGCCCAATACTTCGGGCGGGGATCGAAACGGTACGAGGGGACAGTTCGCTTCGGCTTCACGACTGATACCTGGGACGCTGCCGGTGAACCGACGAGCCCCGAAACCGAGGTCAGCCTCGACTGCGGAGCGCTCGCGCAGGAGTGCCGCCGCTTCGTCGGAACCATCCAGCAGGTACCGCCACCGGTGTCCGCGAAGAAGGTCGCCGGAGTTCCCGCTTACAAGCTTGCGAGGAAGAACCAGGCGTTTGACCTGCCGGCTTGTGAGGTCGAGATCTACTCGCTTCAGGTCACGCGGTGTGAGGGCAGGGAGGCGGACATCGATGTGCGATGTTCCGGCGGAACCTACCTTCGCAGCATCGCTCACGAACTTGGAAACGGCATGAGCTGTGGCGCTCATCTGAAGTCGCTTCGTCGCACGGAATCGAATGGGTTCACCCTCGCCCACGCACGAACGATTGAGCAGCTCGAGACATGGGCGGCTGAGGACCGCATGATTGAAGCGCTGATACCCGCTCGCGAACTCCTGCCCGACATGCCGTCGGAACTGGTTGATCCCTCGACGGCCAACTTCATCCGACAGGGGCGCAGCTTTCGTGTTTCAGCGTTTCGCCCTGCCACGGTCTCCGAAGCCCCGCTCATCAAGGCTGTCGACGCCTCTGGCGACCTGATTGCCATCGGTGAGGCAAAGCTGCCAAACCTGTATCAGCCGGTGCTCGTGCTCTAATCCGTGTAGTGCTCCTGCTCGCACTGCTTGCGGCGGCCTCTCCTCTGGTCACCAGCGTCGAGCCGCCGGAATGGTGGGCCGGTCATTCGCTGAATCCGGTTCGCCTGCTGATCCGCGGTCAGAACCTTGTGGGTGCGAGCGTTCAAGCCGCCGACCTGAAAACCACTAACATCCGCGCCAGTGCAGACGGGCGATCGCTCTTCGTCGACGTCGAGATCGCCGGCAAGCTTCGCCCGGGTTCACGACCGCTCAGGATCCGAACGGCAGGAGGCGCAACGACAGCACCGTTCCACATTCTGCCAGGGCTGAACCCCCAAGGGCGCTTCCAGGGCTTTTCGAGCCGCGATGTGATGTACCTGATCATGCCGGATCGGTTCAGCAATGGTGACGTGAGGAACGATGGTAGTGCGGCCACTGCGTTCCATGGGGGAGACCTTCAGGGCATTCTCGACAGGCTCCCTTACCTTAAAGAACTCGGGGTCACAGCACTTTGGCTGAATCCCATCTACGACAACACTGACGCTGACTACCACGGCTACGGACCAGTGAACTTCTATGCCGTTGATGAGCACTTCGGCACGGTTGACCTGTTTCGAGCCCTGGTCGACGAGGCGCACCGGCACGGCATCCGCATCATTCAAGACCAGGTAGCAAACCACAGCGGACCGATGCACCCGTGGGTGCGCCACCCGCCGACACCCAGCTGGTTTCACGACCGCGACAGCAAATCTAAAAGCGACGCGTGGTTTCTCGGCATTTTGCCCGACCTGAACCAGGATGACCCGGAAGTTGAGCGCTATCTGATCCAGAATGCGTTGTGGTGGATCGGGCGGACCGGCATCGACGGCATTCGACAGGACACGGTCCCGTACGTGCCTTCAAGCTTCTGGCGCAAATGGAATGGTGCAGTGAAGCGGCAGTATCCAGAGCTTCGCGTGATTGGCGAGATCTTTGACCGGGACCCGCGCGTCGTCAATGCGCACTGGCGGCAGGGTGGATTCGACACCGCGTTTGATTTCCCGCTGTACTACGCTATTCGCGACGTTTTCCTGCGTGAAAAGCCTAAATCAGTGCTGCAGGAACTGCTGGCCCTGGACGCAATTTACCCGCACCCGCGAGAGATGGTGACCCACCTCGGCCTTCACGATGTCGCCCGCTTTCGGGACAAAGGGTCGTGGCAGCAGGCCAGAGATGCGTTCACGTATCTGTTCTCAGTTCGCGGCGTGCCGCTGATCTACTACGGAGACGAGATCGGGATGCAGGGCGGCGAAGACCCGGACAATCGCCGCGACTTTCCGCAGCGTGCTTTCAATGCGCTCGGCCGCATGCCTGAAGAGCAGGATCTGTTTACACATGTGCAGACACTGATTCGGAAGAGGCTTCAAAACGTCCCTTCCACGCCCACAACCCCAGCGCGGGATTCGAAACGAAGAACACCTCTTCGCCCTCGACCTGATTGAAGCCGTCGGCTAGCGTTTCCGGGCTGTACCGCTGCAGCATCTCAGATACCCCTGCATAGCGGAAGCCAACGCCCTCAACCTCTGCGCGCGTCAGATGCCCGGGGCAGTACGTCACGCGGAAGCGGCCCTCCGAGGAGCCGTGAATCAGATGCGCCGCGGTGCCGAGCGCTCCCCGTAAATCGTCATTCTTTTCGACTGCGTCCAGCGTGGCGGGAGTGCCGTGATAACCGTACTTACGGATCAGTTCGTCCATCCGGCCATCTTCGCCGAACTCCTGGACTCCCGGTGCAAGAACAATCAGCTCAGCATCGTCGGCGAGTGCCATGCGCGTGCGATAGATGGCTTTGTTCCCAAGCCAGGTGCTCTTGAACTCATGCGGATCGAGATAGACCACAGCCTTCTGAATTTGCCGGTTCATCAGTTCGAAGTTGCATTGGAGGCTGAGCTCGGAAGCGCGGAGGAAGCACTCCACGTCGTCGCCGATGAAGAGTCCACGGACCGCGAGTTGGCCAGCGTCGTTCCTATTCACCACCGTCAGTACGTAAACGACGGGCAAGTTGCCCGCGAGGTGGTCGGAGGCATAGTTCAGTACACGACGGACCGGATTGTCCGCGCGGCCCATGATGCGCTCCATTCCGTACACCGCGCCGATGTAGTGGCTTTTG
>DASQEG010000488.1:0-6380 GCA_035633775.1 Bryobacteraceae bacterium | reverse complement strand
GAGACGAAGTCGAATGGGCCGAGACCGCTCGGCAGCGTGTTTCCATGTGGAGCCAGCATCAGCCTTTCCGGTGAGAATCCATGATGAAGCGCTCGCAGCCGGGCGATCCGGAGCAGGCTTTCGTCCAGTTCGACTCCCCAGATTTCCGCATCCGGCAGCATGCGATGGAGAATCGCGGTCGAGGCGCCCGAACCGCAGCCGACATCCAGAATCCGCCTGCCTCTCAGCTCAGGCTCGGAGAAGAGAGCAAAGATGTCCCTTCGCAGTGTGCTCTCGACATACGCGGGGTCTTCGTCCCTGGCGATCTCATCACACACACTGCCTGCAGCCTTGGTCGCCACGATGGCTGCGATCAGTTCATCGGGGTACGAGGTCTCGACCGTGGAGCGGGAAACGAAGATCGGCCGCTTTGGCTCGATACGCAGGCGGCGCCGCCCGTTCGCCAGAGTCTCGAAATGAAACTCGGCATCAGGATGCGAAAGTGCGGGCGCAGGGGTCATCAGGCCAGCTTCAGGCGACAGCCTTTCGGACTGCGGCCGTTCCGTGGAAACGAAGGAGGCATGAACGGTAGAAGTACTCGATTCCGGCAACCACCTTCTCTACCGAGAAGTTCTCGGCCACGTGCTGCCGCCCGGCATGCCCGAGCCGCCGCGCCAGATCATCGTCCGTGAGCAGACGGATGATGGCGCGTGAGAGATCAGGAACCCTGTCGGGATCGGCCAGCAGGCCGTGGACCTCGTGATCCATCGCTTCCGGACCACTCGTGCGGGTGCTGTATACCGTCGGGCACCCTGTCGCCATGGCTTCGAGCGGTGCGAACGCAAACGCTTCCGCATACGACGGGAACACCGCGACGCGGGCGACCTGCAGCTGGTTGTAAAGCTCAGGCCGGGAGGTATGTCCGTGGAAGCGCACACTCGACTTGCAGTTGCTGTCGAGCTCGCGAGCCAGCATGCACTGTATCGCGTGATCACCCTTGCCGTAAACGTGCAGCTCGGCCCAGGGACATGCGGACTGTACCGCCGGCCAGGCACGCATGAGCGAGACGATGCCCTTCTTAAAGGTAAGTGTGCCCGTGAAAATCACTCGCCCGCGATCGCGCCGGTTAAAATCGATCTCATCGGGAACAGTCACGGGTACGAACGAGATGTCGGCGGCAGGCCCAAGTCCGAAGAGCTCGGCCGTGCTCTCGGCCGCATACTGACTGACCGAGCACCAGAAATCGGCTCGTCGAATCGACTGCTTCTCGAGCAGGTAGAGCAGCGATGAGGCAGTCGTACGAGGCCGATCGAGTTCGCGACCAAAGTAAGAGCCTGATCCGTGAACGCGGGCGATCACCGGTACGGGCAATTTCGGCCAGAATGCTGCGTAGCCCTGCGGGTCGGGAACTTCGATCAGGTCGATCTCGCGTTTTCGCGCCCACTTCGCGAACAGGCGGTATAACTGCAGCCGCGCACGAACGCCCCCGCGGTCCTTCTCCGGTTCGCGCAGGCGGTGGACTTCCACACCCTGATCGTCCTCAAACGCCGGGAACTGAGCCTTGAAAGGATAAGAACCGGCAACACGCACACGGTATCCGGAACGGACCAGCGCGCGGCCCAGCACCTGTGTGAAGGTGCCGATCCCGCCGTGCGATGACGGCGGGTACTCATTACAAAGCAGAGCGATGCTTCTCATTGGTTCTGAGTGACGTCTCCCAGCAGATCTGCGATCGTTTTTCCAGCCTGTCCGATGGGCACTCCCACCTGCAGCTCCGCAAGCTTGCGTCTGCCGTCCCGATCGAGCGAAGGGTCGGCCAGATAGGCGTTGACATGCTCGGCAATCTGCTCTGCCGAACGCGCGAAGCGGGCGGCGCCGAATCTCACGACCGGAGCATAGTGTTCCCAGCTGTAGAACAGGTTCCACAATGGAACGCGCGCAGGCGGCGGGTGCGTAACGTCGAATGCAATGTTTACAACCGGCTTGTCGTGGAGGCCGAAGTCCAGCGTCATGGTCTACGCAACGTTTTCGTTCACGTCCGAGTGTCGGGTCAGGTTGGCAAGGAACTGAACATCTTCAGGCTTGGGCACAAACGCCGACCACAACCCCGTTGACTTCTGCCACTCCGGCTCAGCAACCAGCAGCTCCGGGTAGTCCTGACGCACAGACTGGTAACGCGTGCAGGGATCGACCGGCGAAGGCCGGAGCAGAACCTGCGGATCGCCTTTGATCGCACCCGATCGCACCTGGCTCATCAGAATACGCACGTGGTGCTGGTCATCAGGACACGTTCCCTCGTCGCCTCCCGAGTAGCAGATCAGCGGGCGGGCCGGGTCTGCACCAACACGGCGGCAGAACTCCTCGCGGGTCCAGCGGAGCTCTTCGTCGGCGTAGCAGTCGAACTGCGGTGTGCCGGTCACATGTACGCGCTCGGCGGCAACATGCGGATAGAAGCGCAGCAGTTCGCCTTTCATGTGCTCGCTCCAGACCAGATAGTGATCGAACGGAGCGGCGATGCGGCCTTTGCTTGTCAGGTTGTCCCAGCTGGCGACGAATGTCACTGTCCGCATACCGAGCGATCTGGCGGCAAGCACAGGCGCAAGCACACGGGGCGCCTGCTGACTCGTGCTTAAAACGACCGACGGGCGGAACGCTCTCAGAACGTCCTGGTAGCCCCTGACCTCGGGCAGCGTGCTCGCTGACCAGAAGTAAGCCGATTCAATGGCGCGAACGCCACCTGGAAAGGCGGCCATTCGTCCCACCGCCCGCGCCGTCCGGTTCGCTGCTACGGTGCGCCACGAACCGCGTGTTTTGCGGCTGCGCGTGTAACGCATTGAGTGGGTGTCAGCCCAGTAGACATGTGCGTACGACAGCATCTGCCGGAGCGTGAACGGGACCGGGGACTCACGCTGGGGCGCCAGCGCGGCCCACTCCGCCTTGCCCGCCGTGCGGCGCTTCAGCGCATCGAGCACTGGGCCCTCGGAGGAGTGCAGAATCAGCACTTCGCCGTCGAGCTTTTCCAGAAACCCACTGAGAGCGAAATTCCGAATGCCAACGCCATCTGGAGCGATAATCGCCGTCCTCATCCTCACGCCGCTCCCGAACTTGCCATCAGTCTGCTTTCCGATTCCACAGCCCGGGCGTCCGCCGCGCTCCAGCTGTAATCCATCAGCGCCACCTGGAAACCCTGCGCCACTGCACGACCCGTACCAAAGAAGTTACCGTCTTCGACATCGACCGCCCCGGCGTCGGTCAGCCGATCCTGCTCCTTCGACGCCGTCTGCAGCCACATCTCAAGCCGGTATCGGCCCGGCGCAAGGTGGACACGCGGAAGCTGGCAGACCAGTTCGCCGTCAGGGGGCAGTTCAGGCAACTCGTCGCCCACGAACTTGCTGTCGAGGTAGAACAACCGCTGGTTGAGGCTGTCCATCACACCGACGCACACGCGCACCTTGCGGAAGCTCCTGCTGCTGCTGACGCCGAGCACGATGCGTCCAGGCTTGCCGCACACCAGGCCGGAGGTTGGCATTCCGTCTTCGTCCTCAAAGCGTATGGAACGGAACCGAACCTCGCCCGCACCCTTGCGATCCCTGATCAGCGTAAGATCGCTGTTGGTGTCACTGAACGTGGTCTGAAGATACTCGCGGATGATCTCTTCGGTGGAGCCGGCGCGTGCGACAGTGCCTCCGCTCAGCAGGAACGCCGACGTGCAGAGCTGACGTACCGCTGCCATGTTGTGGCTGACGAACAGCACGGTGCGGCCCTGCCGCGCGACGTCACTCATCTTCCCCGTGCACTTTCTTTGAAACGCCGCATCACCGACCGCCAGCACTTCATCGACCAGCAGGATCTCGGGTTCGAGATGCGCAGCAACGGCAAAAGCCAGCCGCAGATACATGCCACTTGAATAGTGCTTTACGGCGGTGTCGAGGAACTGCTCGATCTCGGCAAACGCTACGATCTCGTCGAATTTGGAGTCGATCTCGACACGTCGCATGCCGAGGATCGCACCGTTCAGGTAGATGTTTTCGCGCCCCGTCAACTCAGGGTGGAATCCCGTACCCACTTCCAGCAGCGACCCGACACGTCCGTGGATGTCCGCATACCCCTCGGTCGGTTCGGTAATCCGCGAGAGCACCTTCAACAGCGTGCTTTTGCCCGCACCATTGCGACCAATGATACCGGCGACCTCACCCTGTCGAATGTCGAAGTTCAGGTCCTTGAGAGCCCAGAATGTTCCGGCTGGCCGCGCTTTGGGAGCCGTGCCGCGGAGCCGTCGGAATGGGGCCGCAAACGTATCGGAGATACCGTCCCGGAGCGTACGATAGCCGCCTTGTTTGGCGCCGAGCTTGTACTGCTTCGAGAGGTGACGGACACTGATGGCGATATCAGACATGAGCCACTCCTGCTCTGAGCCCCAGCGTCAGGCTGGTGCCGATCCACTGCCAGACATAAAAGCTGTTGTCTGACAAACCGTCGAGGTATTCACGCCACACCCGGCGAACCGCAGCACCATCGAACCACTCCCGGCGCTCGCGGATGACAGCCTCAATGTGCTCTTCCACCCATGGACGAAGAGGACCACGCAGCCACTCTCGCTGTGGCGTTTGCAGCGGTCGTTTCGGAGCTTCAGCTACGCCCTGGGGAATCATGCGTTTTGCAATCTCGCGCAGCCCTGCCTTTTGAATGCTGCCGGAAAGCTTGCGCTCCGGTGGCTGTCGAAGTGCAAGTTCAAAGAGTCGATGGTCAAGAAAAGGTTCCCGCAATTCTGTGGAGCGTCTCATTGAGACACGGTCATTAAAACGGAGTGCACGCGGAATTTTTGTGTAGCGCGCGTCTCTGTACTGCAGATTTCGTAAGCGGTCGGGAAATGGCTCCGGTGCACGGAAATTCGTGGCACACTGGCGAAAAGTATGGGTGAGGCATTCGGGGCGCACGGGCGCAGTCGCTGTTCCCTGCACGAGTCCGGCCGTGCCTGAGGACGCATAGTAGTCATAGCCGGCCCACTGCTCGTCCATGCCCTGGCCGTCGAGCAAAACGATGGTGCCCTCGCACCGCGCCTGCTCGAACAGCTTCGCGTAGGCCAAAGTCGGCAACCCGCCGAAGGGCTCATCCTGGAACTCGGCCACGTTCTGGGCGAGGGGCGGGACTTCAGCCGGCGTAAGCATCGCTACCGACGAACGATGCTGCGTTGACGCGAGCATCCGGTTCACCCACGGCAGTTCGTCATACCGGGGGTCGTTCGTAGCGAATGTGTACGCGGTCACCTCCGCACCGGCGCCCTGCATGCGTCTAACTGAGGCGAGCAGCAACGCCGAGTCAAGGCCGCCACTGAGGTTGATGCCGACCGGTACGTCCGACCGGAACCGCAGCCGAACGCTATCGACCATCAGCGCCGAATACTCTTCGTACACTGTCACGGCTGGGCGACTGTCGTACTCGGGTCCGGCGGCTTCGGCCAGGTCATACCAGCGGGTGATTGCATGATGTCCGTCCCGCCAGGTCATCATGTGACCGGGGGCAAGCGACCGGATGTCACGCCAGAAGGTCTCCTCGGTGGTGTCGAGTGAGCCCGAGTTTAAGTAGGTGGCCCAGGCCTGTTGGTTCTCCGCAGCCGGAATGCCCGCGGCGTGAAGCGCTTTTACTTCGCTCGCGGCCAGCAGCATGCTGCCCTGCTGTGCGTAGTACAGCGGCTTGACGCCAAACCGATCGCGAACCGCGTAGGCCGTTCGCTGCTGCTCATCCCAGAGGAGGAACGCAAACATTCCGATCAGCCGGTCGAGGCACGCCGGGCCCCACCGCTCCCAGGCTGCCAGCAACACCTCCGTGTCGGCGCCGCTTCGAAACGCATAGTTCGGAAGCTCCGCACGCAGTTCGAGGTAGTTGTAGATCTCGCCGTTAAATGCAATCGTCAGCCGTCCATCCCGGCTGCTCATCGGCTGATGACCCGCGCTCGACAGATCGAGAATGCTGAGTCGGTTCTGCGCGAACCCTGCTGTTTCCGAAGGTGCGAGGAACAGACCGGAGTCGTCGGGCCCCCGGTGCCGCTGCGCGCGCAGCATGGGCTGAAGCATGCCCGCCTCGACGTGTGGTCCGAAGATTCCTGCAATGCCGCACATGGTTCAGGCCGCTCCCGCTGACGCTGCGTTCGGCATCAGTGTTTGGATGGGGAACCTGCTGTCGCGCCGCACACGGCAGGCAAGATATTCGCTTACCATTCCCTCATCGAGGTTTCGCCAAAGCTGCCGAACCGCTGCGGCGTTGAAGTCCTTCTGCCGGCATACGCGCCCAACCGACAAATCCTGCGTGTGGCCCGCCAGACCCGCCCCAATCGCTTCGGCAACATCGAGCAGCGCCGAGACTCCAGCCATCATGGCCTTCGTGCCGATCTCATGAGCGCG
>DASQEG010000487.1:0-5822 GCA_035633775.1 Bryobacteraceae bacterium | reverse complement strand
CTCACGCGGCGTCGCTGCATCAGGGTTTCCCCCATTGTGCAAGATTCCCCACTGCTGCCTCCCGTAGGAGTCTGGCCCGTGTTTCAGTGCCAGTGTGGCCGTGTGCCCTCTCAGGCCGGCTACCGATCTCTGCCTTGGTGAGCCTTTACCTCACCAACTAGCTAATCGGCCGCGGGCTCCTCTCTCGGCGACTTTCGCCTTTCCCTTCTCAGGCTTATGCGGTATTAGCTCCGGTTTCCCAGAGTTATTCCCCACCCAGAGGCAGATTACCCACGTGTTACTCACCCGTACGCCACTTTACTCATGGATTGCTCCACTTTCTCGTTCGACTTGCATGTGTTAAGCGCGCCGCCAGCGTTGATTCTGAGCCGGGATCAAACTCTCGTTTGAACTATCCGCCAGCCTGTCTCCAGGCCGGCTGTCTCACAGAGTTTCGCTCCAGCTTGTTACTCAGATTCGTACTTGACGAGTTTTCGCTGCCACCTTCCACCCTCTCGGGCTTCCAGTGACTTCGTCCAGTTAGATTGTCAAAGATCTGGGCTCCGCGACGAGAGATCCTCAAGAGGAAATCACGCGCGCCGCTGAGAATCCGCGACCAACAGGCCTCGAACCTAAAAAAACTATGTCAGTGATTATCAGGCTCCCTGAACCACTGTGGGTCAGGTAATTGGAAGGATTCGCCTATACATGAGTGTTCCGCATCACCGGAACTCGCCCTGCTTAGGCAGGGAGGCATACGCGTCAACCCGGAACTGCTGTCCTTCCCCCGAGTTGCGACTGACGCCTTACAGTCTGTTTGACGCTTTCACCGACGAATCGGATCAGCTATCTTGCGGTGTTTTCACCGAGGCAGCAGCCCTGATTTTCAGGTGACCGATTTGCTGCCTTACAGTCTTTTCGACGCTTTCACCGACGAATCGGATTCAGCTATCTTGCGGCGTTTCCGCCGGAGCAGCAGCCCTGATTTTCAGGTGACCGATTTGCTGCCCTACAATCTCTTCGACGCTTTCACCGACGAATCGGATTCAGCTATTTTCCGGCGTTTCCACCGAGGCAGCAACCCTGTTCAGGTGCCGTCTGCATTACTGATGCACGTGCTCAGCATCAGGTTGCACAATCCGTACCCCAGACTTCGGCCCACGTGCCCGGCCCGCTTCTTCCGACGGTGCCATCGTCCTCAGTCGACCAGAATCTCCTCATCATAAAGGATGTCGCGATCCTCGGTCAGCGGTCGAGGCTCGTGTGCAGCACCGACCCGCTCAAGCCACATGCGCCAGGCAACAACATCCTTGCCCAGATCTCGGCCCGTGATGCTAACCAGTTGTGCGTGCGCCTGCTCGGAAAGCAGTGTGCGCTTGTCCTGCAGATACTCCACCAAGACCTCCAGTCCCTGAGCGCTTCCGCACCGGGCGAGCGCCTTGCCAAGTGACAACTCGCACATAGCCTGGCGTTCCTTCAGGTAATCGGGCTCCAGACGATCCGTCAGAAGCTGGTTGCGAAACACTGGATAGGCATGCAGCCTTGTGAGGGCGCCGACAGCAGCGGGACTGCCCAGCCGCTCGGCCCCGAAACAGACGGCATCCAGGTACTGAAAAGGACTGCGCATCATGTCACGAAACTGTTCCGGCTGCGGGTCGAGGATGTCCGCGACGCGCTGCCACACGGGGATGGCCCTCGGGTCACGCATCATGCCGAGGCTGAAAAGCCAGTAACAGACATCCGGCATAGCTCCGTGATCGGGAGGCAGCTGAGTGAATTGGATGTGGCGTGTCCTTGCGGGGACTTTGCCCGCACGCAGCGAGCGTTCGATCGCCTCAATCAGAACTGGTACACCGGCTTTCGACCCGTAGATGGCGAGAGCCTGAGCCGCGAGCACCCGTCTGGGCGATTCGAGCGCCGCCTCCAGAAGCGGTATGATTCGCGCTCCCGCCGTGCAGACCTCAACAAACGGGATCTGGCCGCGGAAGACTTCGAATATTTCCATATTCTGATACTCCTGCAGCGGCTGATCCTTCAACATACGGTCGACCAGGTCCTGCAACTCTGTTTCTGTTCGGCGGAACGGCCGCAGTTTGCGGGTCAGTACGGTTTGCGGTATCAGCCCCTCCTGGATCAGGCGCTGCTGAAGATCACGAACATTCAGGTCGCGAGGTGCCGTCTTGTCCCTGGCGCAATTCGCAGCAGCAATGCCGACGATGCCACCAAGGTTCTCGAGATCGGCCTGCATGCGAATCCCGGCACTGCCATCGTGGTTTGTCGAGAACGCCTTCCCGGCAACGATGATGTTGTCAAACGCCCTCGGCAGCAGCGCGCGATACGGAATTTCTGTTTCAAGGTGCGGTGGCATCAGGCCGGACTGAAGCCACTGCGACATTGTTTTTCCCTTGATGTCGTGATTGCTGTAGTGGATGTTGACTACGTCCGGCCAGCGGCGCTGACGAAACTGGTCAGTCAGCGTGATCAGAACGTCGCCGAGAACGTGACGCGACTCGCGAGGAGCAACGTACACGCCGTGGTCGTGCGGATTATTTCCGCGCCTGCGACCTTCCAGGATGACTCGGTTGTAGTCTTCGATATTGCTGACGTCAACCGCTCCAGTGAAATGGTTTGAGTTCTTTCCTGGAGTTGTGAACTGAGCGAACGCACACCACATCCCGTAGTGGTCCATCGTGGAGCCGTAAACAAACTCAGCCCCGGCAAACGCCGCGACATCACCGTCGCCACTGGCGTCGATCGTGACATCCGCCAGGATCGCTCGTGGCCCGTAGCGGGTAGCAGCAACCACACCCTTCACACGATTGCCTTCGACGATCGCACCCGTCACGATGGAATGAAACAGAACCTTCGCTCCCGAAGTTTCGGCTTCCCTCAGCAGGGCGAACATCTTGGCTTCGATGTTCCACCGCTCTGTCGTGCCTTTGTCCGGAGCGTAGCCGATACTGCGATGAACGTCGGCAACAGCGGCAGAAACGCGTTTCGCAAATCCAGTTCGCTGTCGCCCGAACCAATAGCTGTCGACGGCGCCGATCGTGCCTGTGCCGCCCAGGCCCGGGTTCATCTCGAGGAGAAGCGTCTTCGCACCTTCGCGCGCTGCCGATGCCGCGGCAGTTGCTCCACTCGTGCCGCCGCCAACGACGAGTACCCCGACGCGATCAGCTACGGACACCGTTACCGGTGCAATTGTCTGCTGCCGGTAGCGACGACCGTGTTGCGGACTTTGCTGTTCCCGGACCTCCAGGTCAAGCGCTTCTCCCGTCGCGGGTCGGGCAGCACTGACTTTAACCGTCGACTTTGCCACGGATTGGTTCAGCAGAGCTGCAGCAAGCGCCTCTCCTGCTCGCGTCGCGTTCACAGGACCGTCGAACCAGTTTGCAGCGGACCGAGGTAGTGGGGCAGCCTCACTGAGCACCCACAGACTTTGCATGTCCGTGGAGAACGCGCCAGGAGACACCGCACCGAGCGCTTCGGCCTGCACTGTGCCGAGGCTCCGGGTCGATATATGCGAAGGCGGCTTCAATGCAGCCGTGTACGGGCCCAACAACTCATAAGAAGTGTGCGCCAGCATCGCGCCGGCGCGAAACGCCGGAACGTTTTGCACCAGCCACGACGCGAGATCCATCGTGCGGAATCGGGCATCGATCTCGCGACGCATCACACCTTCCGGGTCAAAGGCAGGTGCCGTGAAGGTCAACGCAAATTCGAGAAGCAGATGACCAGCTCCGCGATATCCACGATGAATCCGAACCCGATTATCGGTAATCTTCAGGGATGGCGCGACGTTCAAAGTGTCGCCTTCGATGTCGCCGGCTCGGTCGAACTCGATCGTCCGGCGGTACGTAACCGGCCCTTCGGGCCCGGGCTGAAACTGACAACCGGCGAGCCGCGCAATGAGCGCTGTTTCGGTCGCATCGACGACCGTGCGGCACCGCAGCACCTGTCGTCCGGATTTGTTCCCAACCACGAGGCCAGCGAATTCGCCGCTCTCGTCTGCAACGCCGACTGGACAGCTGGCGTAGAGCAGACCGACTCCCGCTTCAAGCAGCAGGTTCTCGAGGACAAGCTTTACCTTGTCGAGCTTCAGTGGTATCTCGCCTGAAGTCGGCAGCGGGGGCTCCGGCTCGACCTTAGGAACGTAGTTTCCTGTTGGGAACTGCGGCGGATTTTGTCGGCCGGTGCACGCGAGCACGATTGCAGGTAACGATGTGGTTGCCTCGATCCAGGGCCGAAGCGTAGCCGTAACTTCGCGTCCCAGGTACGTACGGGGCTCCACCACGAGGACGCGTTGACCTCCTCTGGCCAGCCGGAGCGCGCACGCCACACCGGCAAACGACCCGCCCACCACCACGACATCGGCTTCCCGCAATACCGGCAACTGTGTCCGTGCGAGCTTGACATACGCGGCAGTAGAGGCCGATCCTGCTGACGGAATCTGACTCTGAGCACCTTCGGCAGACTGCGTCAGTGCAAGGCCGCTGGAGCCGAGAAAGCCTCGGCGAGATACATCTTTCATGTCACTTCAGAAGCTCAACCGGAGGCCGAATCGGAACGCACGCTCTCCACCTTCCACCGATCCATTTCTGGTTCGGGCGCTGGTGATCGACATAAAGTTGCCAAGATCTGCGATTTCACCGTTGACCACTCTCATATTGGACACGTTGGTCGTCGGGTTGTCGAACGCCGGTGTGTTGGTCAGGTTGTACGATTCGGCGCGAAGCTGCATCTGCCAGCGCTCCGTTATTCTGAAATTGCGCATAAGCACCGCGTCAAGGTTCACCACTCCCGGCCCGCGAAGGATATTGCGGCCCGTGTTGCCGTAGCGCACGTCAGTCACAGGGGCAAACGCCGTCGGATCGTAGAACGGAACGTTTCGACCGATACCGCCCAGCTTGCGGACCTCCGGTTTGATCTGGTCTGCAGTCTGCGTGTTGCCGGGTGCATTTAACGATGTTGCTGCCGCAGTGACCGTGAAAGGCGTGCCGCTGTACGCGCTGAAGATCCCGCTCAACTGCCAGCCGCCCAGCAGCGATCCACCGAGTGAGCGGGTATTGGCCCAGCGACGACCGGCACCGAACGGGAAGTCGTACACACCGGCGACACGCAGGTTGTGCGTGCGATCGTATCCCGCCAGCGCGCGATTGCGTTCGAGGACCTCGTCGTGGTTGAAGAGCAGGCTTCCAGCGCTGCCGTCGCTATAGTTGATCGCCTTCGACCATGTGTACGAGGTCTTGAGCAGAAGACCGTCGCCGAAGCGACGATCGAGTCTGGCCTGCAGCGAATCAAAGCTCGCCGAAGCCGAAGGCGCGACAACGTTCGTCGCTGTTGCCCGTCCGAAGATGGGGAAGAACGGGCGTCCCGCATTGCCGGTTCCGACAGGCGCCGCGTTGATGTCACGCGAGACAGGCTGACGAATCGTGCGGGTGCCTACGTATCCTGCGGACGCGATGTAACCCGTTCCGAGCTCCCGCTCGACCATGAAGTTGAAGGACTGGATGTAGCCTCGACGATACATACCCTCCTCAAGCGTTACGGTTCCCACGTTCGGCGGCAACGCAATGACACCAGAAGTGAGGTCTGGGGCCTGAACGGCGGGGATACCGGCGGCAAGCGAGGATACCGAGGTGAAGGCGTTCGTACTCTGGAAGTCCTGAGCAATGATAGTTGGGTACGGGAACAGAAGCGCTTCTGCAGTGGGGAACTGATATGGGTCGATACTGATGCCGTAGCCCGCCCGCAAGACCAACTTCTGTCCGACACGGTATGCGAATCCGAGACGTGGCGCGAACAACTTCTTACTTGTCGTGATGCCCGCGTTGTTTGGCACG
>DASQEG010000486.1:0-3185 GCA_035633775.1 Bryobacteraceae bacterium | reverse complement strand
GTGTATCCGAGCCACGGAAACCGGGACAGACCCTGACATTTGGTCAGCATGTACGACGCGACGCGCGTCTGGCCCGAGGCAAGCGCGTGTACGAGCAAATCGGTCTGCAGTTTGGCAATCTTCGGCCAATCCTTCATGTCGCCGTCCGCCTCGGGAGGGTCAACCTGGCGGTACTCAGGAGGAAGGCTGACGATCGCACGCTCGACATCGCGAATCGACGAAAGGTGCTCGTCGAGGCGAGTTTGATCCTCACGCCCGAGCGCTTTGCGCAAGGCGGAGGCATCTTCCTGTACTGTGTCGAGAACACTCTTCCGACGCTGCACCCACCCGGCATCCCGTGTTCCAAACAGGCGGTCAAACAGCTTGTCAGGCAGCATCTCCGGCGGAAGCGCACGATCAGCACCGGCCCAGCTCATGTTTCGCTGAATGCTTTCGCCGAATGACTCCTGCGACACTCCGAGTTGAAGCGAACGGAACCGGCTCTGCCCGCCGATGCGGGCAGCGATCGCATGATCAATGGACGGTCCGCCAGCACCGCGGCCCGTGAACTGCGATCCGGTCATCAGCGCGCTCATCGAGCGATGGTGATCGTTGCCAGGCCCGGGCATCCGCGCAGCCGGGTTATCGAGGCCCGTGACGATGTGAATGTCTTCCCGAAATGGCGCGAGTGGGGACAGGCAGGGCGTCATTGTGAACTCACGCCCGGTCTCCCGTGGAATCCAGTACTTCTCCGGAATACCGTTGCCGTTGAACCAGGCGATGAAGCGCGTGGGGCGAGCGCCGGTAACCGCTTCGGCTGCATAGGCAGTGCCCGCCGAGTTGAACATCGCTGCCAGGGGAGGCACGCCAACCGCGGCACCGCCGAGTCCCCGAAGAAAAAACCGGCGCGATAACGGCGCGCGCTCAATCCGTACGTGAGCCATGGGTTGCTCCCTGCGGAAACAGCATCCGCTTCGATAAGGCTACCAGCAGTTCATCGAACATGAATCCCGACTTGCGGAAGTCCTCGAACGCCTGGCGGATTACCACACGATCGGCAGCGGTTTCGTGCCGCCCGGCCGCATAGCGAAATAACTGCTTGACCACACATTCCTGGCACTGTTCACTGCGTGCCAGTACATTGCCGAGCTCGCGCGGGTTGGAAAATGCCGATCCCGCAATCCCAGCGACTTCGCCCGTGGTGTCCAGCGCGAGTTCCACCGTCACCGGAGCCTCGTCCTTCTCACCGCGTTCGGCTCGCAGCGTGAGTTTCTGCTTTTCCTGGCGCCGGCCGATCGCATCGAACTTTTCAAAACCAAAGCCAATCGGATCGATCAGCTGGTGGCAACTAGCGCAGCTTTCGTTGTTTAGATGAGCGGCGAGGCGCTCTCGATTCGTCTGAGGCTTCGCTTTTGAGATCGGCGGAAGATTTGTGCTGACGCCCGGCGGAGGCTGAGGCACTTCCTGGCAAAGAAACTGTTCCCGCACAAAGAGTCCGCGGGCCGTCGGGGAGGTCTCAATGGGCTTACTCGTCAGTGCGAGGAACAGCGCCTGCCCGAGTACGCCGCCTCGCTCGGTCGCGGGCGGAAGCATCACCTTGCCGTAGTCGGCTGGCGGCGGTTTCACTCCGTACAGCCCGGCCAGATCGGCCGTCAGGAAGGCATAATCCGCTGAGTAGAAGCTCATGAAGCTGCGCCGATTCCACGCCGCATCAGAGAACAGCCGTCGGGCCTCCTCCATCATGGCAACCGTGAGTTCGGGCGTGAACTGCGGGTACGTTCTACGATCCTTCACAGCGGTGATGAGCCTGTCGAAGCGGAGCCATTCACCTGCAAACTCGTTCATCGCCTCTCGCGCACGAGGGTCCGCGGTCAGACGCCTCACCTGACGCTCGACACCTGCAGCGGAATTCAGCTCACCTGATGCCGCGCTGCGCAACAGCTCTCCGTCGGGCATCGTGTTCCAGAGGAAATACGACAGCCGGCTCGCGGTCTCATAAGCCTTCCACTCCGGTATCTGACCACCTTCTACGCGCAACAGGAAGTTGGGGCTTTGTAGCATCCCTTCCAGAACGACACGTGCGCCGCCGGAGTTGAACAATCTACGGTACCGTGCAGTTTCTTCGGCCGTAAGCGGGCGGCGAAAGGCGCGGCGACCGAAGTCTTTCAACCAGCTATCTCGACACGCAGGTTTGTCGCAGGTGAGCTGAGCTCTCCGGGCGAGTTTCTCGGCGGCTTTGCCGTAAGCCTCGGCCAGCAGCGGCGAGATGCTCTGGGCCTCGTACTGGTTGCGGAACCCGTTAACGAAATCCTCGGGCGGGAAACTGTTCGCCAGCCGGGAGTCATCGCCGAGCAGATCGCGAACGGTGTTGTTGTATTGCGTATGGGTCAGTCTGCGCAGCACCGGTCCGACAGCGCGGTGCGCGGCAGCCGAGCTCGGTGCGTTCGTTGCGGGTGCGCTGCGGGCGGCCTCAGTGATCCAGGCGATCAGTTGTGCGTCTTCGGCACTGCCGGGCTCTATGCGTTTTCCGCCGGCATGGGCCACCCGCCGCGTAGGCTTGGCCAGCAGAAGCGAGTTCGCGGGATGAGCGCGGTCGATCAGCACCTGAAGCGACCGTCCGAATTCGTCAACTTCGGCAGCGGGCGCACTACTTTCGGGAAATCTCAGCCTCGTACCGGAAGCCACGCCGTCAGGATTGTGGCAGCCCGGACAGCCAGCTTTCTGGAGCAGTGGATATACGTCCGTGCGGAACTCGGCGCCATATGCGCCCAGGGCACCGGCCAGCAGCAGGATTGGAGTTCGGTACGACACGGCCTGATGACCAGTATGGCACTTAACGCTCCAATACGGGCGCCCCCGGGCCCAGCTTGCTCATCGTGTCGTTTGGGTTGCGTAGAGGGCATGAAGCCAGAGACAGGCAGCCGCAACCGATGCAGCCGTCCAGGTAGTCACGCAAACGTGTCAGGCGTTCGATTCGTTCATCGAGCGAGGCTCGCCAGTGCCTCGACAGGTTGGTCCAGTCTTCCGTTGAAGCCGTGTGGTCTTCGGGCAGGTTTTTGAAAGCTTCCGCAATATCCGAGAGGCTGATCCCAAGTCTCTGGGCCACTTTGATTACGGCCACTCGTCGAAGCACTTCGCGCGAATACCGCCTCTGGTTGCCAGCGTTGCGCCAGCTGCGGATCAGTCCTGTGGCTTCAGAGAAGTGA
>DASQEG010000485.1:0-1525 GCA_035633775.1 Bryobacteraceae bacterium | reverse complement strand
GTCCTCACGCTGCTGACTCTGCATCGTTTTGCGCAGTCTTTCTGAGGCGAGGTCCGCGTCAAGTACCTTCACACCGTCCAACCAGTGCTCCACATGTGTTCCTTGCACCAGCACGCGCGCCGTGTGCCACTGCTCGATTTCGACTGGAGGAACCTTTGCCGTTGGAGCTGCAAATAAGTACATGGCTCCGGTACCGCGGCTCGGTTCGACTTTCGCATCGGCCACGCGTTCGTCATCGATCAGCTGCAACTCCAGCCCGAGCGCCTTGGGCACTTCCGGGTCAATGCGGCCCAGGTCAGGGTTCGGGCGCATGCCGAACACCAGATACTTCACGCCGCTATTGGTGCCTTTCGCCAGCTTCCAGTCAAACATCAGTTCGAAGTTTCGGAAAGTGCGTTCGGTGGAGATGTCAGCGCGCTTGCCTCTGGCGAGAGACTTGATAGTCCCGTCCTCCACGGCCCATCCACCATTGCTGGGGAACTCCGGTTTGGCCAGAGTGCGCCAGCCTGCAGATGTCTTGCCGTCGAACAGAGCCCGCCACTCGCTCGCGCCCGGGATATCCCACGCTTCCAGCAGTCCGAACGTAAAGAACTCCGGATATTTGTCAACGGTCATATCGCTGCGGAGGACGTCGTGCAGCGACGATAGTGCTCCGTGGGTTTTCGTAGACGTAATGGCGGTCGGCTCCAGTGCAGCCGCTACGGCGGTGATCAGGCTGGTGCGTGGTCCGAAGGACTCCACGGTCACCGGCGACCCGGCCCATCGCGCGACAGCTGCAATCTGGCTCGCCTGAATGCCGAGAGGACGGTCGCCGACGGAAGAAATCAGCAGGGCGAACAGCCAGTCGCGTTTAGTGATCTTCGATTCTCCGAAGTAGAACGGGTCCACAGCAATGACTCGGCGGCCTTCCTGCTTTACCAGCCGGCGCGCCTCTGACGCGAGAGCGGCCCGTCCCTGGTCGCCGATGAGCACCGTAACCTTTGCATTTGCAGGATCGCCCATCTCCACCGCCGGGAGTGTCCAGGCATCGTCGAGCCGCAGACGCCAGTAGCGGAGTCGAGTGCCGTCTGTGTCCTGGGCCGAGCCCGCATCAGTCGCAGTGACCGTGTACGTACGGGCCTTGACGACGTCTGCAAGCTTTCGGGCTCCCGTTTTGCGGGGCAGCCCTTCGCTCAGCTTCAGGGCGAGTTTGTGAAAGTCGAGGTTCTCCGCAGGCAATTCGACCCGCAACTGCTCCGGCGTGCGAACGTCGACCTCCGAGGGAACCTCCTTCTCAGAAAAGGCACGATCGTTCCCACCGTAGAAGTTGTCACGGACGAAACGATAGAAGGCCTCCCGGTTCTCCTGGCCGTAGTTGTGACCCGGATCGAAATTGATATGTGCGGTCAGCTTGTCCGCTGAGTTGTACAGCTCATAATATGGGCGAGCGGCCCAGATCAGAGGGGCGTTCGCGTAATCGCCGCGGAAGCAGCAGTTGTCGAAAGCGTTGTTGCTAATCATGGTCGGCTTGGGAGCCCGCATCGCG
>DASQEG010000484.1:0-8686 GCA_035633775.1 Bryobacteraceae bacterium | reverse complement strand
GTGGATCATCCAGACCCGGGTGATAAAGCTTGCTCAGTCCGGTGGTGACATACCCGTGCTTTTTGAAGTACTCGGGCAGCGTGACCGCATCCGGGATGGTGCGCCGGAAATGCGTCTGCAACTCGTAAACTTTCGTTGAATCCGGACGCCTGCCGGTTAGAAGCGAGGTCCGCGAAGGACTGCAGACGGCCTGCTGGCAGTAGGCCCGCAGGAAGGTGGTGCCGCGTGAGGCCAGTTTGTCGATGTTGGGTGTCCGGACTAAGGTGTTGCCGTAGCAGCCAAGATCTGGCCGCATGTCGTCAACGGCAATGAACAGAACGTTCGGACGCGCTCTGCTGCTCTGCGCGCGCAGTGTTGCCGCCGTCGCGGATAGAAAAAAGCTGCGGCGTGAAAGCATGCCCCGAGCATAACAGGAGCCCGCTTCCGCCGCATCGCCATCAGCCTCCGTCGCTCTTGTTGAATGCCACGCTGCGATTCGAGAGCGATCCCTTGATGTAGTCCCGGTTCATCATGCCGATCACTTCAATCTTGATCAGCTTCGGACACACGGCCTCGCACTCGCCGATGTTGGTACAGTTCCCGAACACTTCCTGCTGAACCTGCGTGACCATGGCGAGTGCCCGCTTCAGCCGTTCAGGCTGCCCTTGAGGAAGCAATCCCAGGTGAACGATCTTGGCACCTGTAAACAATGCCGCAGCGGCGTTGGGACACGCGGCGACACACGCGCCGCAGGCGATGCACGCAGCAGCATCCATCGCTCGATCGACATTTTCTTTCGGAACCAGAATCGCATTCCCGTCAGGTGCGCTGCCCGTCGGTACCGAGATGTAGCCGCCCGCCGCGATGATGCGGTCAAAGGCCGACCTGTCGACGGCGAGATCGCGAATGACGGGGAACGCACGGGCGCGCCACGGTTCGATGTAGAGTTCATCCCCATCTTTGAAGTGGCGCATGTGAAGCTGGCAGACAGTAGTGCCCGGCAGCGGACCGTGAGCAACACCGTTGATCATGAAACCGCAGGAGCCGCAGATGCCTTCACGACAGTCATGGTCGAAGGCAATCGGTTCTTCTCCCTGCTCGGAAAGCCGCTCGTTCAGGTTGTCGAGCATCTCGAGAAACGACATGTGCTCGTTGGCTTCAGCTTCGTAGCGGACCATCTTGCCCTGCTCGGTCGTGTTGCGCTGTCGCCAGACGTGGAGGGTCAGTCTCATCTACTTGTAGCTCCGCTGTGACGGATGAACGTAGTTAAAGGCGAGCTGTTCCTTGTGCAGCACGGGCTGCTTGCCCTCGCCCGTCCATTCCCAGGCGGCCACGTACGAGAACTCGTCGTCGTTGCGCAGTGCTTCGCCCTCCTCGGTCTGATGTTCCTCACGGAAATGACCGCCGCAGGACTCTTCGCGATGCAGCGCATCACGGCACATCAGTTCGCCGAGTTCCAGAAAATCCGCCAGGCGGCCGGCATGCTCGAGGCTTACGTTCATGCCCCGGTTGTCTCCGAGAACATTGACGTTCCGCCAGAATTCCTCTCTCAGTTCGCCAATCTGCCCGATGGCTTTGGTCAGCCCGGCGACATTGCGCGCCATGCCGCAGTTGTCCCACATAATCCGCCCCAACTCGCGGTGCAGCGAGCCGATAGTGCGCTTGCCATTGATGGAGAGCAGCCTCTTCGTGGTCTCCGCCACGTAGTTCTCCGCCGCAAGCACCTCGGGGTGGTCGCTGGGCACCTTTTCAAGACGGGTACTCGCGAGGTAATCACCGATCGTGTAGGGGATCACGAAATAGCCGTCCGCAAGGCCCTGCATGAGAGCACTGGCTCCCAGACGATTGGCCCCGTGATCAGAGAAGTTTGCTTCGCCGAGAACGAACAGCCCGGGGATTGTGCTCATCAGGTGGTAGTCCACCCAAAGCCCGCCCATGGTGTAATGGACGGCCGGGAAGATGCGCATTGGTACTTCGTACGGGTTTTCACCCGTGATCTGGAAGTACATGTCAAAAAGGTTGCCGTAGCGCTCCTCAATTGTCCGGCGACCGGACCGCTTGATGGCATCGGCGAAATCGAGATACACGCCCAATCCACCTGGCCCGACGCCACGGCCTTCGTCACACACGCCTTTTGCAGCGCGTGAGGCAACATCGCGTGGCACAAGATTTCCGAAGCTCGGGTATCGGCGCTCCAGATAGTAGTCGCGCTCGCTTTCCGGAATCGCATCGGGGGACCTGTTATCACCAGCCCTGAGAGGCACCCAGATGCGTCCGTCGTTGCGCAGCGACTCCGACATCAGCGTCAGCTTCGACTGATACTCGCCGGACTGCGGAATGCACGTTGGATGAATTTGGGTAAAGCACGGATTACCGAACAGAGCGCCACGTTTGTGCGCCCGCCAGATCGCTGTGGCGTTCGAGCCCTTTGCGTTGGTGGACAGGTAGAAAACGTTTCCATATCCGCCCGTAGCGAGGCAGACCGCATCGGCGAGGTGGGCCTCGATCTTGCCGTCGATGAGGCTGCGCGTAACGATGCCCCGAGCCTTACCATCGATGACAATCAGCTCCAGCATCTCCGAACGGTGGTACATGGTGACCTGACCGGTCGCCACCTGGCGTTCCAGAGCTTGATAGCAGCCGAGCAAAAGCTGCTGTCCCGTCTGGCCTCGGGCATAAAACGTTCGCGAGACCTGGGCGCCGCCGAACGAGCGGTTGGCAAGTGTACCGCCGTACTCGCGGGCGAACGGCACGCCCTGAGCAACGCATTGGTCGATGATGCTTACACTGATCTGAGCGAGACGATACACGTTCGCTTCGCGCGCCCGGAAGTCGCCACCCTTCACGGTGTCGTAGAACAACCTGTAGATACTGTCACCGTCGTTGCGGTAATTCTTAGCCGCATTTATGCCGCCTTGAGCGGCGATCGAGTGCGCCCTTCGCGGTGAGTCCTGAAAGCAGAAGCATTTGACGTTGTAGCCAAGCTCGCCCAGTGTGGCCGCGGCCGAACCGCCGGCAAGACCCGAGCCAACCACGATGATGCTGTACTTGCGCTTGTTCGCCGGGTTTACGAGCTTCATCTCAAAGCGGGCGCGTTCCCAGGATGACTGGATTTCGCCTGCTGGAACTTTCGAGTTCAGTTGCATTTGTCAGACCCTGTTGAAGTCCGGGTGGAACCCGGCGAGAACGGCGATCGGCACGGCCAGGAAACCAAGCACAAGAAACAGGCTAAAGACTCGCGCCAGGGCCCGTAGCTTGGGGGTGTAGCGCGGATGCGAGAATCCCAGCGATTGGAACATGCTCCACAACCCGTGATTCAGATGCAGCCCGAGCAGCACCATGGAGACGCAGTAGAACAGGGTCGTCAGCGGGCGCTTGAAGCCGATCACGACGTTGTCATAGGCGTTCAGCGATTCAAAGGCGGGATGAGCAGTGCCGGTGGTGAGATGCAGGAGGTGGTAGATGAGAAAGAACAGAACGATTGGTCCGCTCCAGTACATCGTCCGTGACGCGTAGCTGGAGCACTGCGCCGAAAGCCTGCTATATCCCACGGGGCGCGCAGCCCGCTGAAGGCGCGCAAGCTGAACGGAAGCTACGATGTGCAGAACGGCCATGGCGAGCAGTCCCAGGCGGACCAGCCAGAGGAGCGGACCCAGGGCATGCAGTTTCTCGGCATACGCGTTCAATACCTCGCGACCGAGGAAGAACTGAAGGTTACCGGCCATGTGTCCGATGAGGAAGCCGAAAAGCAACACTCCGGTGACTGCCATAACAGCCTTTTTGCCGACTGTGGTCCTGTAAAATCCGACACCACGGGCGAGGGTGCTGCTGGTAGCAACAGCGCTCATTTGCACCTCCTCGAAGGTCTAAACTGTGTCCGGTGTAGCAGGCGATTGAGACATCTTCATTGTAACGGATGTAGGCAAGAATGCTTACGATGGAGTATATGCGCGTTGCAATTGCCGCCGACCACGCAGGTTTCGAGCTAAAGCAGGAAGTTTCGCAGGCACTCACGGCCGCAGGGCTGGAAGTGCGCGACCTGGGGGCCTGCAGCTACGATTCCAGCGATGATTATCCCGATTTCGCAGCGGCAATCGCTCGGACCGTTGCGGCCGGCGAAGCCGATCGTGGGGTGCTCATTTGTGGAAGCGGCGTCGGCGCATCCATCGCCGCGAACAAGGTCAAAGGCGTTCGGGCCGGACTGTGTCACGACACCTACTCAGCGCATCAGGGGGTCGAGCATGATGACATGAACATACTCGTGCTGGGTTCGCGGATCATCGGCAGCGAACTCGCGCGGGAGCTGGTCCATGCGTTTCTCGGCGCGCGCTTCAGCGGGGATGAGCGGCACGTTCGTCGTTTGCAGAAGGTGAAGAATCTGGAAGCATCCTGAGCTGTCTGCGTTACGATAGCGCGTGACATGCGCATCGGAGTCATCGGCCTCGGCTTCATGGGTACCACTCATCTCAAGGGATGGCGGAAGGTTCCGGATGCAGTTCTGGCGGCTGTGTGCAGCGACGATCCGGTGCGTCTGACAGGAGATCTCTCCGCCGTTCAGGGCAATCTTGGTGATAACGACAATCAGCTGTTCGACTTCTCAAAGGTCGCTACCTACCGGCAGCTGGACGAACTGTTGGCCGACCCTGGAGTGGAGGCCGTCGACATCTGCCTGCCCACGCACCTGCATTCGGAAGTAGCACTGAAAGCGCTCAGGCGCGGGAAGCATGTGCTGGTCGAAAAACCGATGGCGCTGGATGAATCGGCATGCTCGGAAATGCTCGATGTTGCGAAGAGCTCAGGGCGTCTGCTGATGGTGGGACATGTGCTCCGATTTGTCCCCGCCTACCGTGCCGTGGCAGATCGGATCCGCAGCGGCCTGGCGGGCAGCGTACGGTCCGTGCTGCTTCGCAGGCGCTGTGCCGCCCCTTTCTGGAGCAAGTGGCTCGGGGATCCGGCGCGAAGCGGCGGCGGTGTGTTCGATCTGCTGATCCATGACGTTGATTACGCGATCAGCCTCTTTGGTCTGCCCGAGGCTGTGGCTGCGACTGGGCACGAGAATTTCGACGCCGGTATCGATGCGATCACTGCTACGTTGTTGTACCCGGACGGGTTGGGCGTCGTGATTACGGGAGGCTGGCACCACCGCAAGGCTTATCCGTTCTCGATGGAGTTCACGATTGTGGCTGACAAGGGAACGTTCGAGTTCAGCTCGATGCGTGGGGAAGGCGTGACCTGCTATACGGATGGCGGCGAAGCGGTTCCACTCGAGGTGCCCGCAGCAGACGCATTCGCCGAAGAATTGAGCTACTTTGTGGACTGCTGTCGGAACAACCAGGTCCCGAAGTTATGTCCGCCTGAGGAATCGGCGGCATCGGTGCGGTTGGCGCGCTTCTTGCTCGAAGCCCGCAGAGCCGGTGGCGAGAAGTTAACGTTTTCGATCTGACGGAGGCACGAGTTGCAGGAACTGGAAATCGGGATCATGTTCTGGGCGGGCCGCGACCCGCGTGAGACGCTGCGCGAGTTGAAAGAACTCGGCGTACGCTGCGGGCAGCTCGGTTTGCCGGGCGAACTCGACCTTGCCGGTCAGGCAGAGGCGTGGAAGGCTGCCCTGGCGGAAGAGGACTTCGAGATTGCGACGGTGTTCTGCTCCTATGTCGGCGAGAGTTACGCCGATATACCGACCGTGGAGCGCACCGTGGGCTTTATCCCGGAATCCACTCGGACTGAGCGGGAACAGCGCACGAAGGACGCCAGCCACTTCGCTTCCGAAATCGGCGTTAAGAGCATCGCCTGCCACATCGGCTTTGTGCCGCATGAACCGCAGCATCCGCAACGGGTGGCCGTGCTGGAGACCGTGCGCCGGATCTGCGATCACGCAGCACACCACGGGCAAAGCTTCGTGCTCGAGACGGGGCAGGAGCCTGCAGACGTGCTCCTGAACTTCCTTTACGAGGTAGAGCGGCCGAATGTGGGCATCAACTTCGACCCGGCGAACCTGATTATGTATGGCACGGGCGATCCGCTGCAGGCTGTCGTCGTCCTGGCGCCGCATATCGTATCGGTGCATTGCAAAGACGGTGTGTGGCCTGTGAAGGACGTGCCCGGCGCGCTTGGAGTGGAGAAGGCGCTCGGCGAGGGCGCGGTAGGTATGGAGCAGTTCATTGCCAAGCTGAAGCAGGTCGGCTACAAGGGCATCCTCAGCATTGAGCGTGAAATCGAAGATCAGGAGCAGAAGAAGCGTGACCTGCGCTCGGCCGTTGAGCTGCTGCAGCGGCTCCGTACCGTTTAGCGGTCGTCGCGCAGCCGGGGACCGGTGCCCGCCGGCTCGACTGTTGCGCGCATGCTTCCTTTGCACTTCGGCATTCGCCAGTCCGGGCCATAGGACTGAATCTGGTCGCGCCCAAACTCGGCTTCACCGAGACCGCAGGTTATGACGACCGTGCGGCCGGCGCTGTCGACCTCAACGGCTCGGCGAAACGCGTCCACCTCGGAGAGAAAGAAGAGGCGCTGAAGCATTTCGATGACGTACTCGTAGGTGTGCTCGTCGTCATCGAGAAGGACCACATTGAAGAGGGGCGTGAGCTCCTCGACTTTGTCCTTTTCGACTTCTGGGGGAGCAACGGTTTTCGTCATTAGGGGCGAATTCGGCTACGCCTTCGATTGTACTCTGAGGTCTTTGCCAGCAACCCGGCGAGCGCCGTCTGCATCGTATATACTGTAGTCTGCCTGCACCGAAAGGGGGCGCAACGGTTTCGACGGGATTGAGTCGTTGTGTTGGGGCGTGCCGGGTTCCGAGCTCCCGTAAAACGATCGGAAAACCAATAACTGCCAACACGCAGTTTGCATACGCTGCTTAATTAATTAGGTAGCCGCTCTGGCCGGGGCGCCTGTGACCTGGTCAGCAAGCGTCATCTTGCAGGCTGGGCCGAGAGCTTCTGTTCGTAGCTGCAGGCTGAGATCAATCGAGCTAAGTTGCCCGCGTCTTGCCGGTTCACCGGCGGGTAGCCGACAAATACCGAATCGGATACGCACGTAGTCCCGGCATCATGAGCTTTCTCGGACGCGGGTTCAACTCCCGCCGCCTCCACCAGATCTTCCGTTCTACTTTAGGCGGCGCAACAGCCCAGGCGGGTGCCCCAGCTGCCAACCGAGAGTTGCTTCACCTCATGCAAAAGCACGTCGTCGCCTGCCCGAAGCCTTTCGGCATCATACGTGCCACTCGTGTCCCAGGCCACGTTCACCTGCTTATTCGGCGCAAACGCATCGGGCGTTGACCGGTCATGCTTTTGAAGGCTCACAACCCGCAGTTCACCGTAGCTCTCCTGCGTCCACATCCCGTCGTGTCCGCTGATCCGAAGTGAACCGGATCGCGGCGGGCAATCCATGGCGGTTTGCGACTGCGCCTCAGCTCTGAAGAGCGGCGTTAAAAGACAATCGTCTGTGGAGGATCGTGCCAGTTCCGAGTGTGTCACCGCGAGTGGGCACGCGCCGAACACGAACGCCTCACGATACCGCGCGGGTCGCCTGTGAGCTGGTCAGCAAGCGCGTTTTTTGCGGCTCGCCGGAAAGCTTCTTATTCGTAGCAGCAGGCCCAGGTTAACTGGTCCACGGTTCAGCCGCCCAGGCGGCTGGTATGGTCGCGTAGTACCATCAAAAACATCTAAATCCGACCACCCGACGAGTCTGGTCTGGCCTGGTGGCATAACTGGAGAGTGCGAGTGCTAAAGCGCGAGTGGGAACAGAACGCCATCTCAGATCCGTTCTGGAGCATTCTGTCCATGGAGCGCTTTCGGACCGCGAGCATCGAGAACTCAATAGACGAGTTCTTCCAGACCGGCGTTGAACATGTCGACTATATCGTCAGGCTTTTGAACTCCGAGTATGGCTTCACCCCCAGACCTGATGGCGTAGCGGTCGACTTCGGCTGCGGTGTGGGGCGCTGTTCCGCTGCGCTGATGAGGCAATTTCCGACTGTGGTAGGTTACGATCTGGCTGAGCCCATGATCAAGCTCGCGCGTGAGCATGCGCGTGCAGCTTACGAGCGTGTTGCGGACCGGCAGGACTCGTCGGTAGACCGCCAGCTGGAGCTTAGTTCAGATCCGACCGTCCTGGATGTGTACTCCGGTAGAGCCGACCTGGTTCATTCCGTGATCGTGTTCCAACACATCCCGCCCGATGACGGGTACCAGGAACTAACCCGGTTGGCGAGATGCCTGCGCCCTGGCGGATGTGGCTTCGTGCATATCACTCTCGCGCGGCGGCTTTCGGATGTGGACTTACGGGTGAACCGATACGCGGAGGGTTCACTCGACATCTCCATGTTTGCGTATTCGGCGGACAGGTTGCTGAACGTGCTGAACGAGGCAGGAATGACGCACGTCAATTCTCACATTGTGCCGATGGGTGATCATCTGTGGAGCGCCAACGTGACATTCCGCAGGCCGTACGCAAACTGTTTGGACATCGAGGCTCCTGCAATTCACAAGCGTTGTCATCTGATATCCTTGTAACCGGGCCTAACTTCGGCCGCTGGCCCGCGAACTTACGCGTTCCGGCGAAAATACGTGCGGGGAGGATGACCTGAACACACGGACGGCGCTGATCGTCGGGGGCGCCGGTTACATCGGCAGCCATACGGCGAAATGGCTTCACAAGGCGGGCTGGAACGTCTGTGTACTTGACAATCTCAGCCGCGGAAATCGATGGG
>DASQEG010000483.1:0-1774 GCA_035633775.1 Bryobacteraceae bacterium | reverse complement strand
AAGCACACCGGGGACGAAGACCAGCCGCGTGTCGACTTCGTCAATGTGAGTGACCTGCCTGTCGAAGCCGAAGGCCGTGTGCTCGATCAGCTCTCCTCACACGCGGACCACTTCGACATCATCATCGTGTCGGATCAGGCTGAAACCGAGCGTGGCGGCGTGGTCACAACGGCCGTCCGTGATCTTGTGGTCGATATCGCTCGGAATCGACGCAAGCTGGTGTGGGTAGATTCCCGCATGCGGCTCGAGCTGTTTCGAAATGTTGTACTGAAGCCCAACCGCCTGGAGGCGGAGGATGGCTGCCGGCGGCTTCTGGGCGATGTCGATTTTGCCCGGATGTTCCAAGAACTGCAGCTCCAGTTGCTGATCGTGACGGAAGGTGCAGCGGGTGCTCGCGTCATCCACTCGGCAGGCGAAGACTTCGTTCCCGGACGTCAGGTCAAAGCCGTGGATATCTGTGGAGCCGGCGACAGCTTCACAGCAGGCGCGGCGTGTGCCCTCGCGATTACCGGATCTGCGACAGAAGCGGCTCGGTTCGGGAACCTGGTTGCTTCGATCACGGTCACCAAGCGCGGCACCGGGACCGCCTCACCTCAGGAGTTGCGCGCCCTGTGACTACGCTGGCCATCGATATTGGTGGTACGAAATTTACCGTTGCAGTCTTTCAGGACGGCGAAATCATCGCGCGGGAATCCCGTGCGACAGTCCGTGACGGTGGACGCGAGTGGATGACCGCGCAATTGGCTGAAGTAGTCCGGCCTTTGCGGGCGCGCATCAGCTTCGATCGGTGTGCTGTCGGTTTCGGGGGCCCACTGGATTTCCCCTCGCAGCGGGTTACGCTTTCGACACACGTCGGGGGCTGGGCCGGGTTCGACCTTGCCGGATTCGTCAGCGATGAGACGGGTGCCCCGGTCATCATGGATAACGACGCCAACGCAGGCGCACTCGGCGAGTTCCGGTTCGGTGCAGGCCGGGGTTGCGAGCCTATGTTTTACATGACGCTTTCGACCGGAATCGGAGGTGGCATCATCAGCGGCGGGTCCGTGTACCGGGGCGCCGATTCCTATGCCGGAGAGATCGGACATCTGACGATACGGCCCGGCGGGCCGGAGTGCCTTTGCGGAGCGCGGGGTTGCTTTGAACGCATGTGCTGCGGGCTTTGGCTGGAGCGCGATCACGGTCGTACCGCCCGGGAACTGATGGCTGACGATGAGTTCGTCAGCCGGTATGTGGTCGATCTCGCACTTGGTTTGAAGAGCTGCATCATGCTGCTAAATCCGGCGCGGATAATTATCGGCGGAGGGATTGCAAAAGCAGGCGACCGCTTGTTCGTTCCGTTGCGCGAACAACTGCGGCACCAGATCACTTCATGGTCGCGAGCACGCCTCGACGTAACGCCAGCGGGCCTCGGCGACGACAGCGTACTCTGGGGAGCACTGGCCCTTGCGGAGACATTATGAGCTTTACCGAGCAATACAAGACTGAACTGATTAAGACGATCGATAGCATCGACCTGCCGAAGGTGGAGCAGGCGATCGACTATTTCCGTGACACCCGGGAACGCGGTGCGCGCATCTTCGTCTGCGGAAATGGCGGATCTGCGTCGACGGCGTCGCACTTCGCCTGCGACATCGTCAAGGGTGCGAGCTTCGGCCGCGACAAGCGGTTCCGCATCATGGCCCTCACCGATTCGCTGCCGACCATCACCGCGTACTCGAATGACGTGAGCTATGACTGCGCGTTCGCCGAGCAGCTGAAGAACTTCGCGGAACCT
>DASQEG010000482.1:0-2913 GCA_035633775.1 Bryobacteraceae bacterium | reverse complement strand
CCTGATGACGGCCGGGCCTTCTGAGATGTCGGGCACCTCGTTTGTGAAGTAGACGAACTCCTTCGGGTACCGTCGGGCGAGCGCCTGCACCGAGTCGTTGCCGTGCGCGTTCGCAGCAAGGCCGCCACGCGAGCCTGCGGGTAGCAGTACTGTCATCGTCACGCCCATGGCCCGCTGGTGCGCAACAAGGTCCTCGTCAGAACGGCCGTGATAGTGAGTGTGCTGGTGGATATCGAGGACCGGCTCCGCGGCAGCGGCCACGGAGGAGGCGGCGGCCATCAGCATCTCTCTGCGCGTGAACTTTGGCACGGGTTTCGGCACAGTGTACCAGCGAACGATCGAACTTCTGCGATACTCTTCGAGCGTGATGTACGATGCGCTGGACCGGGCCGGCTATTGCGTGCTGCAGGATTTCATGGGTTCTGAACTGCTCGCAGAGTTGCGGCACCGAACCGATGAGTTGTTCGCCATTGAAGGCGACAAAGCCGGCAGCGAGTTCCGTCAGGAAGCCGGTGCGGGCAGGCTGGCGAATCTCGTCGCCAAGGGCAAAGTCTACGAGCGGATCGTCGCCGTGCCGGAGGTGCTTGCATTCGTCAGTTCGGTTCTGGGCGATGAACCGAAGCTCAGCAGTCTGAACGCACGTTATGCCAAGCCCGGCGACGAAGCACAGCAGCCACTGCACGTTGACATGGGACTGCTGCCGGATGCGCGCGGCTTCGCCGTCTGCAACACGGTCTGGCTGCTGGATGATTTTACGCCGGAGAACGGTCCGCTGCGCGTCGTACCGGGGTCACACAGGTGGGGCAAGCGGCCACAGGATGTCCTCGCAGATTGTTCGGCCCCTCACCCGGAGGAAGTTCTCGTCACCGCACCTGCGGGAACGGTAGTCGTAATGAACGCGCATCTCTGGCACGGCGGAACCGCCAACCGAACCGGGGCCGTGCGGCGGGCTTTGCACGCCTTTTACTGCCGCCGCGATATCCCGCAACAGCAGTATCAAAAGCACCTGATCCCCGATGACGTGCAGGCCGGCTTCTCCCCGGAACTCCGTCGTGTGCTGGCGTTTGATGATCCGTTGAACGACCAGATCAGCAGCAAGATGACCCGCGCGTCGGGCTTCCTGAAGTGATCCGCGCGCGCCTACACTGAAGGTCGATGCACAACCCGATCATTGTTGCTCTCGATGTTGACTCGGTCGAGCACGCACGTGCTCTGACTCGCAGGCTGGGTGACGCGGTGGATTTCTACAAAGTGGGGATGGAGCTGTACGCCGCAGCAGGTCCGGCGTACCTTGACGAACTTGCGGCAGAAGGCAAGCAGATCTTCCTCGACATGAAGTTCTATGACATCGGCGAGACCGTTAAGAGAGCAGTGGCTCAGGTTGCACATAGACAGGTAAGGTTCCTGACCGTGCATGGGAGTCAGGCTGTCATGCGAGCGGCGCACGAGGGCCGGGCCGGCACGCAACTTCGTCTGCTCGCCGTCACCGTACTGACGAGCTTCGACGAATCGGACCTGCAGCAGCTCGGCTACAGCTGCTCGGTTTCGGACCTGGTTGCATTGCGCGTCCAAAATGCGGTCACAAGCAGCATCGACGGTCTTGTGTGTTCGCCACTGGAACTTGTGCGGGTTCGCGAGCTGGCAGGCCCCAGCGCCATTCTCGTCACCCCGGGCGTGCGGTCAGCCGGTGCCGCTACGGGCGATCAAAAGCGAGTCGCAACGCCCGCCGAAGCCATTCGCAATGGTGCCAACTATCTGGTGATCGGGCGGCAGATTACGCGTGCCGCGGACGCTGCCGGCGAAGTGCGCAGGATTCTGGACGAATGCGCAGGCGCGGCGGCATCTGCCTGATAACATCGAATCAGGCCCGTTAAGGACGGAATGCTCGGGAAGGCGGTGAGAATCCGCCACTGCCCCGCAACTGTAAGCGGCACTGAATGAGGGCTGCAGAGCCACTGATCCACCGCGGATCGGGAAGGCAGCAGCAACGCGCCTCGCCGCAAGTCAGGAGACCGGTTCCGACGCTCGAAAACGGCACGTTCCGAGGGAGAACGTCCTTGAATCCACGTCTGTTTCCATCAGCGGAAAAGAGCTGTGGCCATGGCAGCTCGTAGCATCTTTGTCGGCGGCACAACCTCGCACGCCGGCAAGAGCTGGATGACGGCGGCAATCTGTCGCTATCTGAAAAACCGCGGCCTTCGGGTGGCGCCTTTCAAGGCGCAGAACATGTCGAACAACTCGTTTCCTGCGGTAAACGGTGGGGAGATCGGCCGAGCTCAGGCGGCGCAGGCCGCGGCATGTGGTGTCGAGCCTCACACCGACATGAATCCCATCCTGCTTAAGCCTCATTCGGACTGCGGATCGCAGGTGGTACTGCACGGTCGGGTCTGGCGCGATTTGAGCGCGTCGGCTTACTACGAGCACTTCGAATTCCTGCGCGGACAGGTGCTTGACAGCTATCAGCGGCTCAGTCGCGCATATGACGTCGTAGTCATAGAAGGCGCGGGCAGTGTGGCCGAGGTAAATCTACGTCAACGAGACCTGGTGAACTTCGGTTTTGCGAACCTCGTGGGGGCCCCCGCCCTGCTCGTCGCGGATATTGACCGCGGCGGCGTATTTGCTTCTCTAATCGGCACCGTGCAGCTGCTCCAAGAGGAAGAATTTCGTCTTCTGCGATCTTTTGCGGTCAACCGCTTTCGCGGTGATCTCAGCCTGTTCTCAGATGGCGTCAGCTTTCTCGAAAATCGCATGGAGAAGCCGTGTCTGGGCGTGTTCCCCTGGGCCCGCGACATCCGGCTCGATGAGGAGGATGGCGTGTCAGTCGAAGCGCTCCGTGCGCGTGGGCATGATGTCGCAATCATCAGGCTGCCACGCATCTCCAATCTCACCGACTTCGAACGCATCGCAGCGGAC
>DASQEG010000481.1:0-2805 GCA_035633775.1 Bryobacteraceae bacterium | reverse complement strand
CGGTCGCCACACCGGTGGCGACCGTAATCGACTTGTATCTAATCACATTCCGTCTTGCACACTGCCGTCAACGAGAACAAACGTCCTGTCGATGCTCCCGCATATAATTGGTGAGCATGCAGTACTCGTCGTACATCCCGTGTGCGCGTCACTTCGCCGAAGGTTTGACGGGCAGCACATGGCCGAGAGTCTCAGACATAAACTGCCGAGCAAACGTTCAGTAATCCTGTTTTGCTAAGGGCTTAGGACACTCCTTCGGAGGGGCCTTATGCTGCTCGCCGTCGGACAGAACTGTTCTGCTGAGCCGCAGCACCGCATATGAGCTTGTCGCCGACGTTGTGCGTTACAACCAGTACATCGACCGGCTGTTCGGCCTGGTCCCTGACCCATCTCAACACTCTCCAGCCCGGCTCGCCTCTCACGCCAGACCTGGAAGTCTCTGTAACACGGTACTTCCGCCCACACTTCAGGGATCCGGAAGCGAGAATCTGAACCGGCTACCCCCGCCCGGGTTTGACTCCACCCAGATTTCTCCCCCATGCTGTTGCACGATCGCTCGGCATATTGCGAGCCCGACGCCCAAACCGGGCTGTCGCCGATCTCCACTCCGTTTGAACAGGCCGAAGATTCTGTCGCGATCTGCCTCTGAGATTCCGACCCCGGTGTCCGTCACTGATATGACCCACGCATCGTCTCTACGCTCAGCAGATACATGAATTTCGGGTGGCTTCTCGCCGCTGTATTTAATTGCATTACTCAGCAGATTTTGAAAGAGCTGAACCACGCGATTCTCATTTGCGGTCACGACTGGAAGTGGATCGTGAGTGATGGCCGCAGACGTCCGCGCCATGGCACTAGTGAGGTTCTCTTCAACTGTTTTCAGAACCCCTTCGAGAGATATAGGCTCCATAAGGGGAGAGGTTTCATGGAGCAGGCGAGAGTACTTCAGAAGGTCCTCTATCAGGCCGCTCATCCGACTTGCAGCTGACGTCATGAACTCAAGAAATTCAAGGCCGTTTTTGTCGAGTGCTTTCGCGTAACGTTCACGCAAGAGTTCGCCAAAAAGCATGACCGCACGAAGCGGTTCCTGTAAGTCGTGGGAAACAGTATAAACGAACTCTTTTAACCTTTCGTTCGATCGTGTGAGTTGAGCCGTTCGTTCATGGACGCGGCGATCAAGGTCAGCATTGAGTGCTCGCAACTCTGTCTCGATGCGATAGCGCTCGGTGACGTCCAGCAGGGTCGAGCGAATGCCCACAATGTCGCCCGATGCAGAGCGAATCAGTTTGTCATGGATGTCGACATAGACACGGCCGCCGTCGCGCAATTCATATTCCCGGCTAACCTTGAGGAGGGTCCGCTTGCCGCTCAGCTTCTGTTCGACGTCGTGCCTGCTGACATCCCTTTGTTCAGCAACGACCAGCTCCCAGACGGGCCGCCCGAGGATCTCGTGTCTCGGCCTACCCAGCAATTCACATTCTGCACGATTCACTCTGACTACAGTGCCACGCCCGTCCAGCTCATGATATGCAACGGGCGCGTCTTCAAAGAGAGCGCGAAACTGTTCATTGCTTTCTTTTAGGCTCTTCTCCATGCGGAGCCGCCATGTAATATCCTGGGCGTGACCGATGACGATTGATGAAGAACGGTACACCGCGTTGCGATACACCCATACAACTGTTTCACCTGACCTGGCCATCAGAGTCAGGTATCCGTGCGCCTGACCAAAGGTCACCACGCGGTGCATATACTTGGCAAACCTGGGTTTGAGTTCAGGTGGGACGAAATCTACGATACGCGTGCCAATGAGTTCCTCCGGCGTGTAGCCAAGGGCGCTTGCGGCGGCACTGTTGACCATCAGGAGGACGCCGTTAAAATCGTGGCAGCACATCAGCCCGAGGCTGTTCTCGATCAGGTGCCGAAAAAAGCCTTCCGTATTCGCGACATCTGTCCGGGCTTCGCTTTCCGCTTCACGCCTCTGCATGACTAGGCTATTTTACAGCCGGAACCGAACGACGTAGAGCGCTATTGCTCAGCTCCATTGACGAGGAAGGCGTAAATTGTGTTTCATTCGGCATCAATACGCGCCAGTACTCTCTGCACATCGGAGGGTCAGGGCAGAATAGCGGGAAGGAGGGATAAAGGGCAGATCCACTTCGAAGCTCAATGTGAGCACGGCGCCGGTGCGCTGTGCCTGGGGACCTCTGAGCCGCGGATCAACTCGAGCTGTCGAACTCCCGTATGGTGCAACTAATTACGTCCGCGAATTCGCTGAGAGTGTTGGGCTTGGAAAGGAATCGGTCCGCCTTGAGTTCCATCGCCCTGTCTCGATCAGAAAGGGATCGCGAGGACGTGAACACAGCAACTGGAACATCGGTGTAACCAGGGGTGGTCCGGAGCACTCGCAGAACTTCAAATCCGCCGACCGAAGGCATGTTGAGGTCCAGAAATACCAAGTCAGGCCGAGGAGTCCAGGGTTCCCCGGCAGAGCTGAGTTTCTCGAGGGCCACTTCACCGTCGGGCAGGTGGTAGACCTCCACTTCAAGGTTTGAATACTGCAGGACTTCCCTGAACAATCGCACATCCGCAGGGCTATCTTCAATAAGAACGATTCGCATAAGTGTCACCGCTCCACCTGAATGAAGAACGGATGCCAGGCAGTCCTGCCGGCGGTCGAGCACTTGTGGCCGGAGGGGAAGAGCATTCGGGCCGTTAGCGACACGCTCCTGACAATCCAGGAGCACGTGACTGCCTGGCTGCCTGGGACTTCCGCGATGCTGGCGCTACGCTTCCGACGGTGCACCC
>DASQEG010000480.1:0-4912 GCA_035633775.1 Bryobacteraceae bacterium | reverse complement strand
GTCTGGGCCTGCGGTTCTGCCGCGCCCACAACCATGACGCAAACAGCAGCCCCCGCGATGAACAGCTTCTTCATGACCAGGAAAATCCTACTTCTTAGTGTATCGAAGATCGTCCACCCAGCGTTCCAGTTCGGGGGGGAGTGGAGCCTCGGCCGTCACTGTTTCTCCATCCGACGGCCGCCTGAAGGTAATGCGCCAGGCATGAAGGAAGAATCTCCCCCTTTCAGGTGCTGCTGTCGCGCCGTAAAGGTTGTCACCCGCTACGGGGTGCCCAATGCTCGACAGATGAACCCGTATCTGGTGCGTGCGTCCGGTGCCGATCTTCACTTCGAGGTAGGTATGCCGGGCAAATCGCTCCCGAACTCTCCACTGAGTCAGCGCGGTCCGACCGGTTTCCGTGCGGCACGTCATGCGCGTCCGGTGCACCGGATCGCGGCTGATTTTTGAATCGATCCGTCCCTGGTCGGCCGCCACTACACCCTGCACCACCGTCAGATACCGTTTGTCGACCTCACGTCCGGCAAACTGGGCGGCGAGCATCCGATGCGCTGCGTCGTTGCGTGCGACAAGCAGGACTCCGCTGGTGTCCTTATCGATCCGGTGGACGATACCGGGCCGGTCCTCGGCAGTTCCCGACGAGAGAGTACCGAAGTGATGCAGGAGCGCGTTCACGAGCGTGCCCTCATGTCGCCCTGCGCCTGCATGCACCACCATCCCGGCTGGCTTGTCGACGGCGATCACATCGTCGTCGGAGTAGAGAACCCGCACCGGCAGGTCTTCAGCGAACGCATGTAAGGGCGGAGGTGCTTCGGGCTCTACAGTGATGACTTCGGAGCCCCGAATGGCGTACGAGGCCTTCTGCTCGCGACCGTCCACCAGGACGCGCCCACGCCTGATCCATTCCTGCAGCCTTGATCGCGAATACTGCGCTATTCGGGCCGACAGAAACTGGTCAAGGCGCATCCCGGCATCAGAGTCTGCCGCCTGCACCTGCTCCATGGCTATCCCACCAGGACCAGACGCACGTCCATCACGTTCGTGCCCGTGGGTCCGGTGCGGATCAGGTCCCCCACGGCGTCGAAGAATGCATAGGAGTTGTTGTCGGCAAGGCTGGCGCGGGCGTCAAGAGCCAGTTCCGCGGCACGCGTCAGAGTCGTCGAATCCGCAAGTGCGCCGGCCGCATCGGTAGGTCCGTCGGTGCCATCGGTACCCGCACTCAGAATCGCGGTTGCGGGCAATCCCGAGACGTCCAGAGCGGCAGCCAGAGCGAACTCCTGGTTGCGGCCTCCCTTCCCTGTTCCCCGGATTGTGACGGTAGTCTCGCCGCCGGACACGATACACGCGGGCGCCTTCAGCGGTCTGCCGGAATGCCGGATTTCCTTTGCGATCGCAGCATGAACGCGGGCGACATCGCGCGTCTCGCCTTCGATGAAGCTGGACAGCACGAGCGTACGGTAGCCCAGTGATTTAGCGTGCGTCACTGCTGCCTGCAAAGCGAGATCGTTGCTGCCGACGATCAGGTTCTGAACCCGGCGGAATGCCGGATGACCCGCTTTTGGCGTCTCGTTCTCAGCAGCCTCGAGATGGGCCACCACAGTCCGGGGCACGCGCTCGGTCAGCCCAAACCGCTCCAGGATCGCAAGAGCATCGGCGAACGTGCTGCCGTCCGGCGCCGTGATGCCGGAGCCAATCACATCCAGGTCGTTGCCGATCACGTCGCTAAGAATTAGCGAGAGCACCGGAGCGGGCCAGGCCAGTGCCGCCAGCCTTCCGCCTTTGATGTCCGACATATGTTTGCGGACGGTGTTGATCTCATGGATGTTGGCGCCTGACTCCAGAAGCAGCCTCGTGGTCTCCTGCTTGTCGGCGAGCGTGATGCTGCCCGCGGGGTACGGCAGGAGTGCGGAGGCGCCACCCGACACCAAACAGATCACAAGGTCATCAGCCGTGGCCTGGCGAGCGAGTTCCGCAATCCGTTGCGCACCGTGAACCCCGGCATTGTCAGGAACGGGATGGCCGCACTCGTTCAGCTCGATGCGGCGCAGCCTGGCGGTGTGACCGTATTTCGTGTTTACCAGCCCTGCTTTGATTCGCTTGCCAAGCAGTTTCTCCACCGCTGCGGCCATCGTCGCGCCGGCTTTACCAGCGCCCGTGACGTAGACGTGGCGAATGCCATCGAGCCGGTACGACTTGCGTCCGGCGATTAGAAGATCCCCGCTTATGCGCAGGTGGCGAGCGATCGCCTCACCCGGATCGGCCGCCTTCAGGGCTGCCGTGAATATGGACAGTGCGTCGCGGCGCAGGGCTCTCAACGGAGTCGACATTACTTAGTCATCGAGCAGGTTCAATGCAATCAGCTGACGCAGTGCCTCACGGCTGTCATCCACCTTCAGTTCCACCCGGTATTCCGCTTTGCTGTAGGAGGAACGACGCGCCTCATACAAGGCGGCGAACCGCTCCGGGTCACGAGCGAGGGGCCGGTGGTTCGACATGGATACACGCCGGCTGACGACGTCGAAACTCGTGTCGATCCACACGGTAATTCCGTGATCGGTCACCAGCTGAACGTTGTCCTCACGTGTGAAAGTGCCTCCGCCAAGCGCAAGAACGGTCGGCGTACCTCTGCGAATGCTTTGGACCCGACGCTCGAGAGCTTCTCCTTCGATGCAGCGGAAGGCTTCCTCGCCACGATGGGAAAACAGGTCGCTGATTGAAGTCTTCTCCGCGGATTCGATGTCGTCGTCCAGATCTGCGAAACGCCAGCCAATCTCGTCGGCGTACATTCGGCCTACAGTGGACTTTCCACTCGCCATGAAGCCGACCAGATAGATTCCCGGTGTCCGCTTCAGCTTCAGTCTCATTGCGCCCCGTATCCAGGCGTCAGATGCTGCCCATAGATCTTCTCCAGTTGGCGCTCGACAAGCCCGGGAGCGAGCCAGTTGGCTCCTATCAGCAGCCAACCGCTGGCCGGAGTAACTACGCGGCTTGCCCCCCGCTCGATTCCGCGCAGGATGGCATCGGCGCACTGCTCGGGCGTGATCGACCAGCGCTGCTTCAAACCTCCGAGCGCGGGCGGGATTTCACCGGCGAGAATGTTGTTCTGGAACTGTGTGCGCACGTAGCCTGGAAATACCGCCATGCAATGAATGCCGCTGCCGCGCAATTCCGAGCGCATCGCTGCCGTCAACGACGCGAGGGCGGATTTGCTCGCCGAATACAGAGTTAGCCACGGAAGCGGAACGAGCCCCGCAATCGAGCTTACGTTTACGACGATTGAGCCCTGCTTCATGAACCTCGCGGCGAGTTGCGTCATGTGCAGCGGAGCGAAGAAGTTCAGCTCAAACATCCGCCGAGTCTCAACATCGGGAGCCTTGTGTGCAGGCACATAGAGGCCGACGCCGGCGTTGTTGATCAGCACGTCGAGACGACCGAAGTGCGCGGCAGTCTGCTCCACAGCTCTGACCCGTGCGGACTGTTCCATCAGGTCAGCGCTGATCACAAGCGTCCCGGGATCGGCGGCGGCTCGCAGCTTTGTCTCTGAGCGAGCGACCATTGACACGCGTGCGCCGCGGGCGCGGAGTGCATGCGCGCAGGCAGCGCCGATACCTTCCGAAGCCCCGGTAACGAGGACGACCGCGCCCTCCAGCTTCATGTCATGCGCTCCGCATCGGCTGCTAAGCAATCATCATATAACTCGAACCTGAACGACTTAAGGGTGTTGCTGGCGGTACGCGATTTGTCGGCGGTCGCAGTTAAAGTGCGCTCGACCTTCCAGTGGCGCAGAGTCGTTTTGAATGCCTCGATCATCTCTTTGCGTGAACGCCGAAGGACACCATATGCCTCAGAGACAAGTAACCGGTATCTACGAATCAGGTTCGAATCATTGGGTGGGTGACGGTTTTCCCGTTCGCAATCTGTTCCCGTCGAACGGCATTTCCCGCCAGGTGGATCCCTTTCTCATGCTGGACTACGCAGGGCCGGCAACGTTCGCGCCTTCTGCCCGGCCGCGCGGAGTTGACACCCATCCACATCGCGGGTTCGAGACGGTGACGATCGCTTACCAGGGTTCGGTCGATCATCGTGATTCCGGCGGAAATGCAGGCACAATCGGACCGGGCGACGTCCAGTGGATGACTGCTGCGTCCGGTGTTGTCCACGAGGAGAAGCACGGGCTCGACTTCACGCGGCAGGGCGGCACGTTCGAGATGGTCCAGCTCTGGGTAAACCTTCCGCGGCAGCACAAGATGACCAGCCCTCGTTACCAGAGCATCGCCAGCTCTGCGATTCCAAAGGTCGATCTCGGAGCCGGATCTTACGCACGGATCATTGCGGGGGACTGGAACGGCACTCGAGGTCCGGCGCAGACGTTCACACCGCTTAGCCTGTTCGATCTGAATCTGCAGAACGGAGCAGCAGTGGAAGTACCGCTCATCGACTCCCACAATGCCGCTGCTGTTCTGCTGCGCGGGTCCGTTATGCTCAACGGCTCGCATCGACTCGAGGCAGAAGCGATGATGGCGACGTTGGGATCATCGGGTGACAGTCTGCGCATTGAGGCCTCAGCCCCGTCGCTGCTGCTGATTCTTGCCGGTGAGCCAATCAATGAGCCCGTCGCCAGCTACGGTCCGTTTGTGATGAACACACAGGAAGAGATTCGGCAGGCGATCGAGGACTATCGGAGCGGCAGGATGGGGGCACTGGCCGGGTAAGGCTAAGGCTCAGCTCTCGCGCCTGGCCCGCTGCAGCGGAGTGGTCCGGGCGGGCCATTGATTGTCAAAGCCCGTCCGGGGCCGCTATACTGGTGGTTCGACTCCGCTCAAAAAGAGTGCCGTCCGGGGTTTGTCCGGGTCGGCGCCCGGGATTCAGTAAGATGCCAAAACGTACGTTTCAGCCAAATAACCGCAAGCGCGCC
>DASQEG010000479.1:0-2008 GCA_035633775.1 Bryobacteraceae bacterium | reverse complement strand
AGAGCCTCGCGGAAGGTTTGGATGGTTCGCAGCGGCCCGTTGTTCAGATAATCGAAGGCCTGAAGGGGTACGAGGGCAGCAGGCTCGTAGAATTGATCGCGGAACAGCCGCCATGGATGGGCAAGCGGATGCCACGCGGTTTTGTCCATGGTTGGACCAAGCAGGACTGCAGCACACAACGCCTCCTGCCTCAGCGCGGCGGTCTCTACCATAATCTGGCAGCCCATCGAGTTCCCGATCACCAGCGCGCGTTCGATCGCAAGGGCGTCCATCCACCTCAGGAGGACGTGACCAAGCTCCGCAATGCTGAGCATGCGTTTCGGTCTGGTGCTTCGCCGAACCCTGGGAGGTCGGGCGAGTAGACGGGGAAATGACGTGCAAGGCTGCAGGCCAGCGGCACCATGTACCGGCTCGACACGCCGAGGCCATGAACGAGCACGACCGGGGGCACGCCGGCACTCTGCATACGTTCTGAGACTCGGGCGAAGATGCGGTACCCGTCCACAACAGCCCAGCGTTCCTGCAGTGTGCCGCGCCCGAGAACGATCACGTCCCTGCAACCTCACCGGACAGGAAATCCAGCACGGTTTGATTGAAAGCCGCCGGGCGGTCAAACATGACGACGTGGCCGGCTCCCTCGAGAACCTGCAGCCTGGCCGATGGTAGTAAGGCGGCCAGTGTCTGACCGACTGTCAGTGGTACGAGATTGTCCCGCTGGCCCCAGATGAGCAGTGCCGGCGACCGTACCTGCGCCAGGTCCGCCACGGTCTCCATCGTGACCAGGGAGTTCGCCGCACGCAGCACCGTGGTGGGACCTGCACGTATCGCATCCCATAACAGCGTCGAATAGAAGGCCGGATGCACATGCCTCATCGCCCCAAGGAATGGTCCGACGTTGGACAGCACCGTCTTGCGGGGGAGACCCACTGCGGGTGCTGCGAGCACCAGGCGGTCAACTTCGTCGGGCCACGTCGCCGCCAACGCCAGGGCAATCGCGCCGCCCATGGAATGTGCAACGATGGACGGCCGCGCCAGCCTGAGCGTCTTTAGAACCGCACGCATCCATGCAGGTGCCTCTGCCAGCGAAAACCCAGGTCCGCACGTGCGCATTGCCCCGAATCCAGGAAGGTCGACCAGGTAAACGGTGCGATGTTCGCTTAGCGCAGAGATGTTGCGGCGCCACCAGTTCCAGGAGCCCGCAAGCCCGTGAATCAGGACAACAGGATCGCCCCGCCCGGCGACTGCGAGCCGCACCGGAGTACCTTCCACCTGGACGACGCGGGTCTCCAGCACGGCTTCAGGATAGCCGGGCTTCTTAAGGCAGTTTGTTCGGAGTCTGGCTCAGCGGAGCCAGCGGCGCATGCCCAGGCTGTGTAGTCGCGGCCCCGTGGTGCATACTCCCATCACCTGAGTCCGTACACACGGCACTGGGCGGCGGCCCTGATGTGCTGGCTCCTGTGACCGGGTCCGGCTGATCGCGTCGAGTTGCACTCTGGTTGCGGTCCACGAAATGTGTGATCCGGACGATCGCAGGCGTCTTGGGGTCGAGATTGTAGTTGTTGTGGATCTCGCCCATCTTTTCTGTAAAGACGGAGCCGGTAGGGAACGCCCGGAGACAGTGAGATCCTGCCGCATGCGACCAGACCGTTCCCTGGACGACGATCGCAACGGACAGAGCGGTCGGATGGTCGTGCCATCCGCTTTGCGACGGCCGTCCGTTTGCGTCAGCGGCGGCGAACTCCGTCGTGCCCTGGACGACGTCGAGCCCCCACTGCTCCGTCGATGACTGGATCAGCAGTGTGAATAAGGGGCCGGGATTCCATTGATGTGCGCTGATGTTTCCGGTGATCTTGCCCCGGAACGTCTGTGAGCTGAAGCCGAAAGGCGGAGTGGCTGCGAGCGGTGCCGCGGCCAGAAGCGCCATTGAGGCGGGTAGCAGATAGCGGTGAACCTTCATGGTGCAAGAATGCTCGTCCGACTCTGTCCCGGTACTTTAGATCTGCTGATG
>DASQEG010000478.1:0-6159 GCA_035633775.1 Bryobacteraceae bacterium | reverse complement strand
TCGCACTGATGCCGAACGCTCGCATCTCAGAGGAGATCGTACGTGACCGCAACCCCAACGCAGGACTGCTGGAAGGCGTTATCGCGGTGGGGGTCGGCCTGCTCATCCTGTTCGTTTTTTGATGCCAGCCTAACGGAGGTGGACCGGCGTTGCTCGGAGCTTCCATGCCCGGCGCCTAAGCCGCTCGTTCACCTCTTCCAGTGATCCAAAGAACCCGGCAAATGCGTCCTCATGCAGGTGGGGTGGGCAGCGTCGCGACTGGCGGAAGTCCCGCGGGCGAAAGCGGTCGGAGATAGCCACGACCGCGGCTCCCATTGGCCGATACTCGTGCGTGCCCTGAGCCCATGCTGTACGTGAATACGCATCGATCCAGAGAGCGAAGCCCATGACTTCAGTATCGGCTGTGGCCCTGCTGCTCGCAGCAGCGTGGGACGAACCTAAGGTCCTCGCGACCGTGCGGATTACAGGCCTGACCGAAAGTAGCGGCCTGGTTGCATCCCGCCGTCACCCCGGCGTGTTCTGGACCCACAACGACTCAGGTGCGCGGCCCGAGCTGTTCGCGATTGATGCCGGCGGCAAACTTCGTGGACGCTGCAGCGTTCCTGGTGTCAAAGCGCGGGATTGGGAGAGTCTCGCCGCCGGTCCTGGGCCCGTGAAGGGTCAGTCGTACCTGTACATCGGGGATATCGGCAACAACATGGGACACGAGAAGGGAATCACCGTCTACCGCTTGCGCGAACCGGAACTCAAGGCCGACCGATGCTCAGCGGCAGAAGCGCTGACCTTCCGCTGGCCGTCGCGGCGCCACGACGCCGAGGCGCTGCTGATCCACCCGACATCGGGCGACCTGTACGTCGTGACCAAGGAGCGGGGTGACGATCGCATGACCTTTGTCTACAAAGCGGCCGCACCTCTGAAGAGCGGCTCCGCGCTTAAGCGCGTGGCCATCCTGGATCTGCCGGACACGAGGCTGTTTACGGCGGTCGTAGGCGGGGTGACGGGAGGCGATATCTCCCCTGATGGCCGACGTGTCGTGTTGTGTGACTACCTGAAAGCGTATGAGGCCGAACTGCCCCCGGGCAGCAAACGTTTCGACGCGATCTGGAGGACGAAGTGGCAGGTTGTGGGCACCGGTTTGCGTCCGCAGGGCGAAGCCGTGGCGTATCGCGCCGACGGCAACGCCGTGGTGCTGACGAGTGAGGGCGAGTCTTTCAACCTGATCGAGGTGCCTCGAAACGCCGCTAAGGAATCGCGAGCAAGTACGAAGTGATCCGGTCCATCTCCCTCGAAGAGAACTTGTACGGGGGCATGGAGGTTCCTGGCGAGAGCTTCTGTGGGTTGACGAAATGCTCTTCGATCCAGTCCCGTGTACGCCGCTGTTGTAGACCATTCAAAGCGGGACCAAGCTTGGACCCATGGCCGTTCACCTGATGGCAAGCCCCGCACTGGTTCTTCATATAGATAATGGCGCCCTCGGTGGCAAACGGTGGTGCTGTCTGCAGCGCCTTTGCTGTTTCAGGTGTAGCCTTGATGAGGAAGGTAGCGAGAGCCGACATCTGCCCGCCCGTGAGTTGGACCGCAGGCATCGCGCTGCCCGGCTGCGGATTCTTGAAGTGACCGATAAGCCACTGGGCATCACGATTTTTCGTACGTGCGATCAGCTCAGGGCCGAAGGCTTTCTCTCCGGTGTGGCAGGACTGGCACCCCTCTGCATGGAAGTGGCCGGCACCGGCGAGGTCTACGGGCGTGAGGGATTGCCATGGTTCCGGCCCGGTCATCGCCGTCACGTCGATCGCAGGCGTTGAGGGCGTGGCGCGTACGGCGGCGACGGTTAGTCCCGTCCACACGAGTGCCCCCATCGCGACCACAGCCATGGCCGTTCTGCGCTGAGTAACGCGCCGAACAGCGCCGCGATCGATGAAGGGAGTCAGCAACAACGCGAGGATCGCCAGTTGCGGCAGCACAACACTGCCAATGATCTCCAGTGAACCTTCAAAGAACTTCAACATCTGAAACAGGAACAGGAAATACCAGTCGGGTCTCGGAATGTAGCTGGTATCCGTCGGATCTGCCATGCGCTCCAGCGGTACCCGCACGGTGACGGCAAGAACGAACAGCACGGCGAATGCAATGAAGATAGCGACTGTGTCCTTCATCACCTGACCCGGGAAGAAGCGTTTCCTGGGTGCAGTGTCGCCTGCAGCGGGCGCAACGCCGTGACGTCTGACCAGGTATACGTGCAAGCCGATCAGGGCCAGCGTTGCCGGCGGTAGCAGCAGCACATGAATTGCGTAGAAGCGGGCAAAGGTCACCGCACCGATGCCGTTCTCGGACCCCAGCAGCCTCTCGACCCACGGACCGGCTCCCGGCACCGAAGCGCCGATCTGCGTTGCCACAACCGTGCCCCAGTAGGCGCGGTTGTCCCACGGCAACAAGTATCCGGTAAGCCCGTAGGCCAGGGTAAGCAGCAGGAGGATGACACCAATCATCCACGTTGCTTCGCGGGGCTTTTTGTAAGCGCCCCATAGAAACACCTGGACCATGTGGAGCACAACCACCACGATCATCAGGCTGGCACCCCAATGATGGAGCCCGCGGATCATGGCGCCGCCGGTCAGCTCCGTCATGATGTACCGCACGCTGTGCCACGCCTCCCCGGGCGTCGGAGCATAGTTCATCGCCAGCAGGACACCGGTGAACAGCTGCACCATGAATCCGAAAAGGGCTACGCTGCCAAAGACCTGCGGCCAACCCGCCGATGCGGGTATTTCCTCATTGAAGAATCCCTGAATGGCCGAAGGAAGCCCCGTCCGCTCCTCGAACCAGTCGACTACCCGCCCGGCAGACGAACGAGACTGAGTCGGAGTCATACCGTCTTCTGCACGTCACCGATCATCAGCCTGCCGCCCTTGACGCGGATGTCATACCGGTCGAGAGCACGGGGCGCGGGACCGGTCAGGACTTGACCGTCCGGGCTGAAGGTCGAGGTGTGGCAGGGGCACAAAAATTCCTTCGTCTGTTCTACCCAGTGGTAAGCGCATCCGAGGTGCGTGCACTGCGGGGCGAAGGCGATCACTTCCTTCTCGCTTTTCTTCAGTACCCAGGCAGTGTTCTTCTCGGTAACGACCTTCCAGCCGTCAACGCGATTCCGTCGGAACACTACCTCTTCAGGCACTCCGACGGGTAGTTTGGAGAGGTCTGCAGCGTCTACCCAGCCGGTGCCTTTCCGGGATCGAGGCCCGGAAAAGAGATAGGCCGCCGCCGGAAGAGCCAGCGCTGCTCCGATCAGCGACCACATGCCCGCAAGTAGACCGAGACCAAATGATCTTCGGTGCATTTCCATGGAAATCAGTATATGTTGCCAGGCTGAGCCGGGCTGTAAAAGAGGCGTAAAATACCGTTCAGCGGTTACAAACCTCCAGCAGCTGGCCCTGAAGCTGCTCGCACGTGTCAACGGGCAGCTTGGCTCCCGCAGCGGTGACGTAAAAGACATCGATGGCTTTATGCACTTCGGTGTCGATCAGCACGACTTCGATGCTGCACCCGGATCCCGAGAACGTGTCTGCCAGATCGTACAGCAAACCGGGACGATCGTGCGCCACTATCTCGACGAGCGTGGCTGCCGAAGATGCCTCGTTATCGAAGTACACCGAGGGCTTCACACGCGCTGACCTCGCCGGCGGGGCAGGTCGGGCGCGGCCCCGCAGTTTGCGAGTGACATCCTCACGGTGCAGGACCACGCGCGTCACGCTCATCTCAAGCCGCTCCACCTCGTCCGGGTTCAGCTCCAGAGTGCGCATCGGGTCCTCAAAGGTAAACGTGTCGAGCGCAATACCGGAAGCATTCGTGAATGCTTCGGCTTTCACGATGTTCATTCCGAACGCGGCGAGAGAGCCGGCGAGTTCTGCAAACAGCCCGGGATGGTCGTTTGAGACCGCCGTCATCTCCCATGTGCCGTTGTGGCGCACAATGCTGACTGCCGCCTGCTCCTTCCGCGCCCTTGACCACAGTTCCAGGTGCCTCGCGATTTCGTCCGTCGTGTGGGTGCGCAGATACCTCGTCGGGAAGCCCTCAAGAAACGATGCTTTTTCATCCGGCAGGTTCGAATGTATGCGCTCGGTGTCGAGTTCACGCGTTAGCTCCCGATGAGCCACCATGTACGTCCGCCACAACTGCTCCAGCCGCCACGGCGTCATGGCCTCAGGATTGACCGCGCTGATGTCTGCGTACGTTAGAAGCGTCAGGTACTTAAGCTTCTCCAGCGTTTCCACGCGGTGAGCGAGCTCCGTTGCTGTCACTGGATCGCTGAGATCGCGGCTGTTCATCACCGCCGACAGGTCCAGGTGATGCTCGATCAAAAAAAGAATGAGGTCGCGCTGGTCCTGCGGGACTGAGAGGCGGTCAAGCACTCGACTGGCGAACCTCGCCGATGCCGCTGCATGACCTTCCAATCCGTCGGCTTTACCCGTGTCATGAAAGATGAGCGCAACGTAAAGCGACGCCAGATCTCCCGTCTCGGCGAGCAGTTCCGAGAAGCGCTTGCGGGACGGATCCGAGGTTGCCCGAAGCTCCTCAAGGAACTCGATCGTGACAAGCGTGTGTTCGTCCACCGTGTAGCGGTGGTAGAAGTCACGAACGACCAGGAACTCGATGTTTTCCCAGGCGGGAAAGAGCGTCGGCATGACGCCCGTCTCGTGCATGGCGCGCAGTGCCATGGAGGCATGAGGAAGTGACAGAATTGAGCGCAAAGACGTCCAGACAGGCCGTTCCGTTGCGAAGTACTCTTCAAAGTAGGCTGAGTGATCGCGTACCCGACGCTCGGTCTCGAGCGATAGTCTGATCCCGTGCCGCGCCACGAACTCGAACATTCTGAGCAGCAGAGCAGGGTCGGTGGCGAGGGACTGAGGGTAGCGGAGGAACAGACGGTCACGCGCTACCGTGAACTCTGCGTTCGAGAGCCTCGTCCGCCAGTCGCGGAAGTTGCGCATCAGCCCGCCTTCGGTCAGCCGCTCGCAAACCTCGATCTCGCGCAGTGCCGCCCGGTGGATCTCGCGGGCGTGGCGGAAGTACCCGCGCATCCAGTCAGCCGGGTCAGAGGCAAGGTCTTCCTGAACGTCGAATCCGAGCACGTTGTGATCGCGCCCCGCTCGGTAATGTAGCCGGCACCGAAGCTGCGACACGAAGTCGAAGGCAGGGCCGAGCTCAGAGGCGGGATCTTCGGCGGCCTCCCGAAGCGCTCCCAGCCAGCGCACCACCTGGAGGTCGCGGAGGCCGCCGGGGCACTCCTTGATATTTGGCTCCAGATGGTAGATCGTGTCGTGGTACTTGCGATGGCGGGCACGCGTCATCTCGCACAGAGCTCGAATCAGAACCTCGCGTGATGACCGAAAATATCTGCGTACCTTCTCGTTCAAAGTCTCGTAAAGCGAGCTGTCGCCGATCAGAAAGCGACGGTCGACAAGACTGACGCTGAGCTCGACGTTGAGCGCGTCAAAGCGGCAGCACTCAGCCACGGTTCGTACTGACTGGCTTAGCCGGAGACCCGAGTCCCAGAGCTGCCGGAGAAAAGCCGAGAGAGCCTGCCGCGATTCGTCGGTGTCCGGCTCCTTGTCGACCAGCAGCATGAGATCGACGTCGGAGTAGGGGAAGAGTTCTCGTCGCCCATAACCTCCGACTAAAATCAGCGTCATGCCTCGCGGGAATACGCCGGACAGGTAAGTCCGGTACGCCTGTGCGACCTGATCATCGACCAGAGTTGTGCGGCTGCGGAGGAAGGCAGCCGCGTCACCTGACGTGAAGAACTCCTTGCGGAGCCGCTCGGGACTAGAGTGCGGTTTCTCCACGGTCCTCGTTTCGGATGCGGATCGCTTCCCCCACATCATAGGTGAAGATCTTGCCGTCGCCGATGTTCCCGGTGCGCGAGGCAGCAATGACCGTCCTGATCACTTCGTCGACTCGAGTTTCTGGGACCACCATCTCCACTTTGATCTTGGGCAGCAGGTCGACGTTGTACTCGTGTCCGCGATACACCTCCTTGTGCCCTTTCTGACGCCCATGTCCGCGGACCTCAGTGATCGTCATGCCGTCGATGCCGATGCTCTTCAGCGCTTCTTTCACTTCTTCAAGCTTGAACGGCTGAATGATCGCTTCAATCTTTTT
>DASQEG010000477.1:0-12911 GCA_035633775.1 Bryobacteraceae bacterium | reverse complement strand
TACTGTGGGCCGCCGATCGGTTGCAGTGCCCTTTCCAGGAACTCGGCAGCGACCACGGTTTCATCATCGGTCAACGAAGCCACGTCGTCCGAGGTCGAGCGGGAATTCGCGCCATAAACGAACCCGCTCCGGCCGTACACGTGAGTAACAAGAAAGCAGGCGTAAGTAGGCCCAAAGATTCGGTGGATAGCGCACCACCGGCCGTTTGTGTTAGTGCCCCTGAATTGCAATTGCGACCTTACTCACGTGTTCGGGCGGCATTTCGGGATAGATCGGTAATGACAGAACCTGTTCCGCTGCGAGTTCCGAAACCGGTAGTGAACCCTTGGGCCAGCGCGCATCGGCGTACGCGGGCTGCAGGTGCAACGGAATCGGGTAATGAATCGCGGTGCCGATTCCCCCCTCGGAGAGATGGGTTTGCAACCCGGGTCGATCCTGTGAGCGAACGGTGTATGTATGCCAGACATGCCGGCACTCCGGCATGCGGTACGGTCTTATCACGCGTGCACCCTCGAGCGCGTCCTCATACAACGCGGCCAGCCGGCACCGAACCTTGGTCCACTCCTCCAGATACCGGAGTTTCACGGAGAGAATGGCACCGTTGAAGCCTTCCATCCGGTAGTTGAATCCTTGCACCGCGTGGTGATATTTACGATCCTGCCCCCAGTTTCGAAGCAGGCGCACGGTCGCCGCGAGTTCATCGTCGCTGGTAGTCACCATCCCGCCCTCCCCATAAGCGCCCAGGTTCTTGGTCGGGTAGAAACTAAAACACCCCAGATGACCGAGACCCCCGGCGCGTCGGCCCTTGTACTCAGCCAGGTGCGCCTGCGCGGCATCCTCGATTACCCTGAGTCCGTGGTCGGCAGCAAACCGGCTGATCGGGTCCATCTCAGCGCACTGCCCATAAAGGTGAACGGGAATGATGGCGCGAGTGCGTTCTGATAGCAGGCCAGGGAACTGGGTGTGGTCGATCGTGAACGTGTCCGGCCGAATGTCGGCAAAGACCGGCGTCGCTCCGCAGTAGCGGATGGCCGCCACAGTTGCCGCGAATGTAAACGGGACGGTGATTACCTCGTCGCCCGGGCGGACACCTGCACTGAGTAGCGCCAGATGCAGCGCGCTCGTACCCGAGTTGACCGCGATTGCATGCTGCACGCCGCACGCTCTGGCGAACTCCATCTCAAACGCGTGCACGTGCTCACCGAGCGTAAATTCGCGCGAGTCAAGTACCGCACCGACGGCGCGGTGGATCTCCTCGCGGAGCGCTTCCGTTTGGGGCCTGAGATCGAAAAAGGGGATCAACACCCGATTGTAGCGGCGGGCGAGAGGATAGAATGTGGCGATGCCGACCAACCAGTTCAGCCGCAGAGTGATGCTGGGCGCGAGCCTGGCACCCGCGCTCAACGGCTTTGCAAATCGTCGGCCAAACATTGTCTTCGTGCTGGTGGACCAGTGGCGGGCTCAGGCGTTCGGCTATGCGGGCGACCGCAATGCAGTAACGCCGTCCATCGATGCGCTTGCTCGTGAATCCATCGACTTTACGAATGCCGTCGCAGGATTCCCTGTCTGCAGTCCTTATCGTGCGAGCCTGATGACCGGACAGTACGCTGTCCGCAACGGCATGGTCGTCAACGATGTGCCGCTGAAGCCGAACGGTCCAACTCTCGCCGAGACCTTTCGAACAGCCGGGTACCAGACGGCGTATATCGGCAAGTGGCACCTTTTCGGCAGTCACTAAGGTCAGGCTGAACGGCGACTGGCGTGGATCCCGCCGGAGTCGCGCCTCGGATGGGAGTGGTGGAAAGCCTGCGAGTGCACGCACAACTACAACAAGTCGCTTTACTATCACGGCGACGACCGGAACCCGCGCTACTGGCCGGGCTATGATGCTGTCGCACAGACAAGGGAGGCGTGTGAGTTCATCCGCGCCCGCTCCGGTTCGGCCGATCCATACTTTCTCCTGCTGTCACTCGGGCCGCCGCACGATCCCTATGAAACTGCCCCTGCTGAAGTCGCGCAACGATATCGAAGCCGGTCGGTGGAGTTACGTCCGAACGTTCCGGCGGCAGCCGTAGCAGCAGCAGAGCGTGATCTGCGCGGCTACTACGCCCACATCGAGGTGCTCGACGGCTGCGTACGGGATATTCGCGCTGCTTTAGCTGAGTCAGGAGAGGCGGACAACACCATCTTCGTTTTCACTTCGGATCATGGGGACATGCTAGGCAGTCAGGGCCTCATTCGGAAACAACATCCCTGGGATGAATCCATCCGCGTGCCGTTTCTGGTGCATTTCCCGAGGCTCCTCGGCAAGAAGCGGCGTGGTCTGATTACGCCAATCGACGCGCCGGACATCATGCCTACGTTGCTCGGCCTTGCAGGTCTGCGTGTGCCGGAATCAGTGCAGGGCTCGGATTGGTCGAAGTTGATGACCGGCAAAATCCGCGAGGAACGCGAGCCGGCAGCCCTGCTGAACCTGCCGGTGTCCTTCTCGGTGATCAGGCGTGCCGGGTTCGCTGAGTATCGTGGACTCCGGACGCCACGACACACGTTCGTGCGGTCGATACACGGGCCGTGGCTGCTGTACGACAACGTCTCGGACCCTTATCAAAGGCAGAACCTTATTGGTCGAAAGGAGCATGCCTCGTTGCAGGCTCGTCTGGAGCGGGCGCTCGATGCCCGGCTGAAGGCTGCCGGCGATGACTTCCTTCCGGGGGCAAGATATCTCGACCGCGCGAAAGCGAGCCACTATCGTGAGGCCAACGCAAAGCCTCAACACACCGAGAGCCCGTGGGGAGACTGGCGGTCCAATCTTATATGACGATCCGAGTTGCTGTTATTGCATGTGCGGCCTTGTGCGCCACCGCAGAGGAGTACAAGCTCGGCCCCGACTCTGAGCGCCGGAGCGGCGTCCCACAAGGGACCGTCACAGCACATAAATGGTCCAGCAGTTCGGTCTTCCCGGGAACCGTGCGCGATTACTGGGTCTACGTCCCGGCGCAGTACAAAGCCGATAAGCCTGCCGCGGTGATGATTTTTCAGGACGGCGGAGGTTTCGTCCGGGAAGGTAGCGCCTGGCGTACGCCGATTGTGTTTGACAATCTCATTGAGAAAGGCGAGATGCCTGTTACGATCGGCATCTTCATCGATCCCGGTGTCCTGCCCGCGCCCTCATCACAGGCGCAGAGCCGCTTTAATCGCAGCTACGAATACGATGGTCTCGGCGACCGCTACGCCCGCTTTCTTGCAGATGAAATTCTGCCCGAGGTGGGCAAGCGTCTGAAACTCTCGACGGACCCGAACGACTATGCACTCGCAGGCTCCAGCTCCGGTGGCATAGCTGCCTTCACCGCAGCGTGGAACCGGCCTGACAAGTTCCGTCGAGTCATGTCATTCATCGGAAGCTACACGAATCTGCGGGGCGGGGACACGTACATCAACCTCGTCCGCAAGATGGAGCCAAAGCCGCTCCGCGTCTTTCTTCAGGACGGCAGAAACGACCAGAATCTGTACTCCGGCTCGTGGTGGCACGCGAATGAGTCACTGGCGGCCTCCCTTGAATATGCAGGGTATGAGAGCACGTTTGTAGCTGGCACGGAGGGGCACAACTCGAAGCACGGATCTGCGATCCTGCCCGACGCATTACGCTGGCTGTGGAAAGGACATCCTGCCCCAGTTCGGAAGGCGCACGCTCCTGGTAAAGGTGAGCGGCACTACGTAACGGAAATCCTCGACCCTGAGAGCGACTGGCAACTCGTTAGCAAGGGGCACCAGTTTGCCGAAGGTCCGGCTGTTGACAAGGACGGCTCGGTCTATTTCTGCGATGCAGCAAATCGCATTCACCGCGTGTCTCCGGACGGAACTGTCAAGGAATTCCGCAAATCCGACGGCGCTGGCGGCCTGATGTTCGGGGCCGATGGCACGTTGTATGCGGCACAAAAAACGAACGTCGTGGCGTGGTCCGCGGATGGTACGCAGCGGGTCGTGGCTGCTGGTGTTGAGGCGAACGACCTTGCCGCGGGTCCCAGAGGGGAACTTTACTTCTCCGAACCTCGCACGCACAGTGTCTGGTACGTCGGTCCGGACGGCAGTCGCAAACTCGTCCACAAAGGCCTCGAATCTCCTAAAGGTGTTCGCTTCTCGCCCGACGGATCGTTGCTGCTGGTCAGCGACTACGCCAATAGATACGTCTGGTCTTTCGCCGTACAGCCGGACGGCAGTCTTACTCACGGCCAACCCTTCTACAGGCTGGAGATTGACGACTCCGATCCGCTCAAACCAACGCAGAGTGCAGCCCACGGCATGACGCTGGATACGGAGGGCTATTTGTACGTCGGGACCAACACCGGAATCCAGATTTGCGACCAGCCGGGCAGGGTAGTTGCCGTGATCCGCAAACCTACGCCGGGCAACCCCACAAACCTTGTATTCGGAGGCGCCGGACTCGACTGGCTTTACGCCACAACGAGTGACGGCGAGGTCTGGCGGAGGCATCTCCGGCGCAAGGGTTTCCTGCCCTGGAACAGGCTCACTCCGCCACGTCCGCGGCTCTGAAATAAACACTGGCGCGCCGTTGAAAATCTGGTAGGATCATGGTATGTCGGTAAACATGTTCCGTCCGTAACGAATGCTGCCACCGAGAAACTTCCCGCCTCGCCGAACCCGGATTAGAGAAAACGTCAACGAAGCAATCAGAGCCCGCGAGGTCCGTGCTGTCTTCCCAGACGGCTCGGTCGAGATCATGCAAACGCCTGCTGCCATCCGCAGGGCACAGGAATTGGGGCTGGACCTCATCCTGATCGCCCCAACCGCTGAGCCACCGGTGGCGAAGGCCATGGACTATGGCCAGTGGCAGTACGAGAATAAGAAGAAACAGCACGAAGCGAAGAAGAAGCAGCACGTCATTCTCGTAAAGGAGCTGAAATTCCGGCCCAATACAGATGACCATGACTACGAATTCAAGCTCAAGCACGCCATTCGTTTTCTGGGCGAAGGCAATCGCGTGAAAGCGATTGTTCAGTTTCGCGGGCGCGAGATCGCGCATACGGATCTCGGACGGAAGCTGCTGCTGCGCTTCGCCGAAGACCTCGCCGCGCACGGAAACGTGGAAGGTCAGCCGCGCCTCGAAGGGCGCAATGCGCACATCATCATCAGCCCGGTGAAAAAGGAAAAGCCTTCCGCGAAGGACGAGAAAAAGTCCGAGAAAGGCTCACAACCTCAGGCGGCTCCGCCAGCGCAGCAGCCCGTTCAGTAGAACAGGTACTTGCGCCACTGGTCATCGCTCTTGCCGAGCAATCGCATGAGGTGGCGGTTTGTGTGGAGGCTGAACGGACGCGGAGGCCGGATCAGCTTCATTCCTGCTTCTTCAGGCGTGCGGCTGCCCTTTTTGTTATTGCACGAATGGCAGCAGGCGACGAGATTCTCCCAGGTGCTCTCGCCATGTCGGGAGCGGGGAATCACGTGGTCCAGCGTAAGCTCCACCGCAGGCGGCGCTTTCAAACAGTACTGACAGGTGTAGCGGTCGCGCATCAGGATGTTTTTGCGTGACAGCGCGCGAGTCTGCTGCGGAATACGCCGATACTCAAGCAATCGAATCACGGACGGCAGCTTCAGCGTGTGGCGTGCTGAATGGATCGCCAGCGGAGCGTGTTCTTCCGCTGTGGCCACCCCTTTCAGCACAAGCACTAAAGCGCGCCGCGCTGCGCAGACGTTAATCGGCTCGTAGCTCGCATTCAACACGAGTACCGGCTTTTGCAACCGGTCTACGTTCTTGATCACGTGATCCTGCCTCCTCGAACCCCGTCGTATCTAAGTAAGCAGCTTGCCTGCAAACCCCTGTCGCCGGTCCGCTCTGGCCACCGTGAGTACGCTCACCCGCCGAGCGCCGTTCCTCTTCAACTCCGCCGCACACACTCCGGCGGTCGCGCCCGTGGTTAAGACGTCATCGATCAGCAACACATGCCTGCCCGCGACGGTTTCCGGCCGCCGCACGGCGAAAGCACCGGCCACATTCTTTCGGCGCTGTGCGCCGGTCAATCCTGCCTGAGCCTCCGTAGCTTTGACGCGCCTGAGCACGGCTCGCACCGGCACTCCGGTCCTTTTGCTAAGCTCGGAGGCCAACAGGAGTGACTGATTGAACCCGCGCTCCCGGCGCTTCCGCCAGTGGAGCGGCATCGGCACAATGGCTTCGTACTCCTCGCCTGACCTCGGAAGGGCTCGGCTTGCGAGAACGGCAAGAGGGCCGGCAAGGGTAGAAATCTTCTCGTACTTGAACAGGTGGATGAGCTGGCGCAGGCTGCCCGCGTATTCCCCAAAAGCGAACGCCGCATCGAACCCGAGCATCCCCGACCGACAGAGTGCGCACCGGCCTTCGTTGTCCAGAGGCGCATCGCTCAGGAACGGCGCATGGCACGTGCTGCAGAATACCTCCGCCACCATGGGCTGAGGTGTCTCCAGACACGAAGGGCACACGGGAATACGATTGAAGTTTCTAAGGTATGAGCCGCAGACGCGGCATTCTTCAGGGAAGACGAGGTTCAGCAGCGCCGCTGCCGAATTGCGCAGCAGGGAGGAGTCGAAGACCGGCTTAACGGGACTGAGCCATCGACTGGGGAAGACCCACCTCCACCTCGAAGAAACAGAATACCACGGAAATGATCGGACGCAACGGTATGAGGCCCGCGGTGCTGGAAACACAATATGTTGCGGTGTCGTTACTGCATCGAACGCGATAGGATGTTCATGCCATGACTCGACGTACGTTTATGCCGGCAGCCGCGGGAGCACTGACGCTGGCTGCCCAGGATGCACCGAAGCGCAGGCCAGGCAAGCTAAAACAGGCTGTTTGTCCCGGAGTCTTCGGGCGCCAGATGCCGCTCGAGGACCGGTGCCGCCACACTGCGCGACTGGGTTTGTATGGGATCGACCTCATCGGACCAAAGGATTGGCCGACTCTTAAGAAGTACGGCCTGATCCCCACCATGTCACCAGGAGGCGCAAGCATCCGGGACGGCATCAACCGTGCCGAGAATCACGATGCTATCGAGAAACGGCTGCGCGAGATCGTCGACCAGGCTGCGGCTAACGGCGTACCGAACGTTATCAGCCTGGCGGGTGAGCGCAAAGGTCAGTCCCCGGAGCAGGGCATCGAAAACTGCGTCACGTTCCTGAACAGGGTCAAGGGCCAGCTGGAAGACAAGGGTGTCACGCTTTGTATCGAGTACCTGAACAGCAAGGTGAACCACCCCGACTACGATTTCGATCACATGAAGTACGGCGTTGAGGTGTGCCGGCGGGTGAACTCGCCCAGGGTCAAGATTCTCTACGACATCTACCATGCCCAGATCATGGAAGGTGACGTGATTCGAACCATCAAGTCGAATCTGGAGTACATCGCCCACCTGCACACGGCCGGCAATCCCGGCAGGCACGAGATGGATGATACGCAGGAGCTGAACTATCGCGCCATTGCCCGGGCACTCGTCGACATGGGGTACTCGGGGTACATCTCGCACGAGTATTCCCCAGTTCGTGAGCCCATTGCTTCTTTGGAGGAGACGCTAAAGATCTTCGACGTCGCCTGATCGGACGTAACACCCCGGCGCGGAAACAGTCGAACCTCGGTATGGCAGAGACTCGGGAAACAGCCGGTAATCCAGCGGGCAGTTGGGTTCCCGTGCTGCCGTTCGAAGCGAAGACACACAAGCACCCGCTCAGCAGGTGGCTATTCAAGGGACACCGGCTCGACGTTACCGAAGAGCACGGGACCACTTACCCCTGGTACCTCGTTCTGTGGCTAACGGGCGTTGATTACTTTTCCACCCTCGGATACCAGCCGGGCATTGCATTGCTGGCGGCGGGCGTGCTCTCTCCCATTGCCACTGCTGCACTCGTGGCCGTGACACTGCTGTGCGCACTCCCGATGTACAACCAGGTTGCCAGCAGGTCCTTCGTTGGTCTTGGCTCCATCGCCATGCTGGAGAACATCTTCAGCGGCTGGTCCGCCAAACTGATGGTCCTGGCTCTGCTCGGATTCGCCGCTACGGGCTTCATCATCACCATGACGCTGTCGGCGGCGGACGCGGCTCTGCACGCGCGCGAGAATCCGTTCCTGCACCCTTTTCTCGGTGAGGCGCAGGTGCCTCTCACGATAGGTTTGCTGGCCGGACTGACGGCACTGTTCTTACGCGGCTTCAACGAAGCGATCGGACTCGCTACTTTTGTCACCGTCCCGTATCTTCTTTTAAACGTGGTGGCGCTCGGGCGATGTCTGATCGAGGTTTTCGCTCACCCGGAGCTGTTGTCCAACTGGACGCGCGCTCTGGATGCCAGGGGAGACTGGACCGGTATCGCTATCGCAGCCGGACTGATCTTTCCTCGTTTGGCGCTCGGTCTCAGCGGGTTCGAGACTGGCGTGTCCGTGATGCCGCTGATCCGTGGCGATGATGTCGACAAGCAATCACCTGTGCCACACGGACGCGTGCGCAACACGCGCAGGTTGCTCACGGCGGCGGCACTGATCATGAGCGTGCTGCTCATCGCGTCGAGCTTCGTCACGACGCTCCTGATTCCCGAGCAGGCGTATAGAGAGGGTGGCGAAGCAAGCGGGCGAGCCATCGCCTATCTGGCTCACAAGTACATGGGCTCGGCATTCGGCTCGGTCTATGACATTTCGACGATTCTGATTCTCTGGTTCGCCGGTGCCTCGGCCATGGTTGGTTTGCTGCACCTCATACCTCGTTATCTGCCACGCTTCGGGATGGCGCCCTTGTGGGTGGCGTTCCCCCGTCCTCTCGTGCTGGTACTGTTCGGCGCCAGCGTTCTGGTGACACTGGCCTTCAGGGCCGAGGTCGAGGCGCAGGGCGGCGCCTATGCGACGGGCGTTCTCGGTCTTATGCTCTCCGGCGCCTTCGCCGCAGCCATGGCACTAGGTCGCGAAGGCAAGCGTGGTCTGAGCCTCTACTGCTGGGGAATAACAGCCATTTTTCTTTACGCATTGGTCGGCAACGTTATGGAGCGGCCCGACGGCCTCGTGATTGCGGCGATCTTTATACTCCTGATCATGGCGGTGAGCGGGTTCAGCCGGTACATGCGTGCGACGGAACTCCGCGTGTCCAACGTGACCTTCTGCGACAGCCACACCGAAGAACTCTGGCGCGAGATGGCGGGCAAGAAGGTGAATCTCGTGCCGATCAAGACAGCGTCGGAGCAGGCACGCAACGCGAAGCGTGAAGAGATCCGGCGACATTACAAGTGTGAGGGTCCGCTCGCATTCCTGCATGTTTTTCTGATCGACAACCGCAGTGAGTTCATTGCCCCGCTTCGGGTGGAGGTCCGACGCAGCGGCGCGGACTACATCGTTCACGTATCCGGCGCTACCGCAATCGCCAATACTGTCGCCTTCATCAGCGAACTGCTCGACCCCATCGCTGTGTTCCTTGGACTAACCCGGCTGAACCCCATGTCACAGTCCATCCGGTTCTTCCTTTTCGGCGAAGGAGAAACGGCGATGCTGGTGTATACGATCCTGCTTCGCTACTGGGAGTACACGCCCGAAGAAGACGTGCGGCCGTTGATCTTCCTGATGAGCGACTGATGCGCCGAGCGCCTCAGGCGTAGATGACAACGCCGGCGTCAGGCACGGTCAAGCTGACCGACTTTCCGTTCCGAGGCTCGACGGCCGTGGTGCTGCCAATTGCTGCCGGGTCCGTTGAGTACAAGCACTTCAGTTGCTCGCCTGCAGTGTGCAACTCGTTGTCGATCGTCACCCATGCGGTGCGTGCCGCATGAGCATCCGTATTGATCGCTACGATGACTTCCTGGTTGTTGTCGAGCCGCGACCACGGAACGACGCTTCGGATTTCGCCACCGATCATCTCCGGGATTCCGAAGTTTACTCCGTCTCCTGAGATGGGCCGGAGATACTGTCGACCGCGCCGCAGCGCAGCGTGGTCCCGCCGCACCGTCAGAATCTTCCCGAGCTCGCGATACACCCATTGATCTTCGTTGAAGAAGTGACGGCCTTTGCTCCGGAACGCGCCAAAGGTATGGCCGAACATGGCCTCGCGAATGTAGCGGTCTGCAATCTTACCTTGCCCTTCACCGTCGAACAGCTGTTCCGTTCCGTAATAGATGCAAGGTATGCCGAGCGTGCATGCGTTCAGAGCCAGCGAAGCGAGAACAAGGCGCTGATTGATCGCGGCCCCGGAACAGAAGCGTGCCTTGCTGTCCCCCTTGCGAACCTGGTCGTGATCGTCGATCTGAGTTACGACGATGTCGCGCATCCACTGGTGGCCCGCCTGCAGCACCTCAGCAGAGTTGGCGAAAAGGTCGAAGTAGTCCTTCGGGTTTCGGTAGCCCTTGACCATGTACTCAAGCTTGTCCTGAACATCATCGATGCCCAGCGCAGCGTCCAGGCCCGTGATACGGCGCGTCTCGAACGCGCGCTGCCGCCCGCCCGTGATCTCACCGATCAGATAGAACCGATCCTTGCCGAGACTTTCAGCGAACTCGTGAATAACTGCGGCAAAGTAGCGAGTCGCACCCAGATCCATGTGTTTTACCGTATCTACGCGGTAGCCGTCGAGGTCCAGGTATGCAATCCAGAACTTGTACACATCACAGAGGTATGAGAGAGCGCGCGAGGGCCGGTAACGGCCGGGCTCTTCTTTGCTCATTCCGGGCCCATCACCAACCATGTGCCGGATCCCGTGGTGGATGTCCTTGAGGCCCTCGAAGTCGCCTTCCAGAAACTCCGGATCGTAGTCCCAGTTTTTGATGTAGCCGCGACGTGTAAAGGTCTCAGACGGCTGGAACTCGGCAGGCCAGAGTGCTCCGTCGGGCCACGCGGCTGGATCCCTGTTCAGGTCTACGGATGCAAAGGGCAGGGTAGGCGCCCCGGACGGATCGCGGTAGCCCTTAACGCCGTACAACTCGCCGGTCCAGTGTGTCTCGCTCTTGTCGTAGGCGAAAATATCACCGGCGTGGTTCAGAATGATGTCGAGAATCACGCGAATGCCGGCGGTATGCGCTTCCGCCACCAGCTGCTTGAGTTGTTCCTTTGTCCCGAACCTTTCATCCACTTCGAGAAAGTTCTGGATCCCGTAGCCGTGGTACGAGTTCGAAAAAGCAACCTGCCGGAACACCGGGGTAATCCAGATGGCCGTCACACCCAAGCGCCGCAGGTACCCGAGCTTGGTCCGCAGTCCTTCAATCTTGCCGCCTACGAAATTACGTCCCGCCTCGCGCCATTCCCCTGCAGCTTGATCGCTGGTCACGGCATTGCCGTTATCCTCCGGCTTATACAGCGGCGTGGACCCGGAAACGACATTTCCGGACAAGTCGCGATAGCCATCCTCCTTTCCATCGGAGAACCTGTCGAGCATGAGGAAGTACAGCACCTCGTCTTCCCAGTGGGCCGGAGAATGGTGAAAGCTTCGGCCTTGTAACAGGCCACTCCAGTCGATTTCTGACAGCCGTTGACCGTGCATGTTCGCAACCTCAGGTGAAAAGGATCGGCACTGAGTATAGCGAGGCCGGGGGCAGATTCAGGACAGCGGCTGGCCTTCCGTGACTGTGACGTAGCGCCCGGCTGCAACGTTTTTGAAAGTATCGACGCGGGTGCTGGGCGCCGGCCAGCGGATCTCGAGCGAGTCAACGACCTTCGCCGCCCCGAGCCCGAGCACCTCGCGGGGATCATGGGACGACAGGTAGCTGCCGCCCCCCGTGCGCAGCTTTGAGCGCTTGCGTCCGCCGGCAGTCCACGTGATACGTGCTCCAATCGCATCGCGATTGCACGTCGTACCGGCGAGCCTGATGCCCAGCCATCCGTTGCCCGCGCCCGTGTTGTTCCTGAGCAGAACGGGTGCGTCTCCGTTGTTTGAGATCAGCACATCGACACGACCATCGTTATCAAAATCGCCAACGGCCAGCCCACGTGCAGACAGCGGCCGCTGGAACACCGGACCGGCGTTCGCGGTTACGTCGTGCAGGCGCTGACCGTCATGGTGGAACAGCAGCATCGGCATGCGATACCGAATCTGCTTGGAGTACTGCTCGATCATGTCGTCAGGATGAGCATTCGCCAGAATCAGATCGAGGTTGCCGTCATTGTCGTAGTCGAAAAACTTTAGTCCCCAGCCGCTCAGGGTACGCGTGCTTTGTGCAATTCCGTGCTTGTGTGCGATGTCGATGAACGTTTCCTGGCCGGTGTTGCGGTAAAGCGAGTACATCTCCTGATCGATGTTGGCGACGAACAGGTCCTGCCATCCGTCCTGGTCGACATCGGCCGAATCGCAGCCCATGCCTGAGCGAGCCTGGCCGTTCTCGCCGTACGCAACCTCGCTGGCCAGCCCGATCTCTTCCCAGTTCCATTTGGCGCTGCTCTTCCCCGGACCCCGATTCATGAAGAGAAAGTTCGCGGTCGTGTCGTTGGCCACAAACAGGTCCATGCGGCCATCGTTATTGATATCGGTCGCGACGACACCCAGCGCCTTCCCCTTCGATGATTCGATGGCTGTGCCGCCACTCACGTATGTGAAGGTGCCGTCCCCGTTGTTCCGATAGAGCATGCTCGACGTCCCGTTAAACACGCGCGGAACACAGTAGAAATTCCGGCCCAGACGGTTATCCCCGCACTGACGCCGCGCCCCTTTCCCGTATTCGATGTAGTTGCACAGGAACAGATCGAGCTTGCCGTCGTTGTCGTAGTCAAACCAGACGGCGCTGGTCGGCCAGGTGGATGGCAGCTTGTCCAGGCCGGCTTTTGCCGTGATGTCGGAGAACGAGCCGTCCTTGTTATTGCGGTACAGAGCGACTCGTTCATAGCCTGTAACGAGCAGATCGGGCCAGCCGTCATTGTCGAAGTCCCCGACTGCGACGCCCATACCGAAGAAGCCGCCTGCCACCCCGGCCTT
>DASQEG010000476.1:0-3617 GCA_035633775.1 Bryobacteraceae bacterium | reverse complement strand
GCCGCGCGGCATCTGTATCGTTCAGGCGCGTCGATCCTGGTTACAAACCGGACGGAAGCACGCGCGCTCGACCTCGCCCGTGTTGTTCACGGCTCGGTTGTCCCGTATGACGCATACCGGCAGCATCTCAAGGACATCGACATCATCATGACGTCCAGCGCGGCTCCGGACTACTTGCTGCGGAAGGACGAGATGCGGCGAATCCTGGATGCACGCCGCAATCGCCCTGTGTTCCTGATCGATATGGCGGTGCCACGGAACATTGAGCCCGCTGTCAATGAACTGGACAACGTTTTTCTCTACGACATCGACGATCTGCAGAAGGTCGTCAACGACAACATGCTCGGACGGCTGCAAGCGGCCGAGGAAGCAGCGCGCATCGTTGAAGAGGAGGTTGACCGGCTGGACGCGGCAATGCGAACGCGATCGGTCGGTCCTGTCATCGTTGACCTGCAGGATGCGCTCGAACGTCTCCGCAAATCAGAGATTGAGCGGGTGCGCAGCAAGCTTGGCGACCTGACACCGCAGCAGGAACAGGCGCTCGATCAGTTGACGCGCGGGTTGATGGCGAAAGTGGCACACGGCCCCATCGCCGCGCTCCGGCGCAATGCAGGTGACGAGGCTGTCATCGATCGCATTCGCAGCATCTTCCGGCTCGATGAAGAGGTTGCACCGGCGCTCTTAAGGAGAAAGTGATTGCTGGTTATCGGATCGCGCGGCTCAAAGCTTGCGCTTTGGCAGGCGCATCACATTCAGGCGCGGCTTGAGGAACTCGGACAGCCGTCACGCATTGAAGTCATCACAACCAGCGGCGATCGCTTTCAGAGCGGGCCGTTGAAAGAGATCGGCAACAAGGGGCTGTTCACGAAGGAGATCGAAGAGGCTCTTCTCGATCGCAGAATCGACGTTGCAGTGCATAGCCTCAAGGACATGCCGGCCGACCTGCCCAATGGCCTGATCATTGCCGCAACTCCAGTCCGCGAGGATGCGCGGGACGCTATGGTGGGATCGCGGCTGGCTGATGTTCCCAGCGGCGGGAAGATCGGCACGGGCTCGCTGCGGCGTATGGCTCAGATTCGCGCGGCACGGCCCGACATCACGGTGGAACCGGTGCGTGGAAATGTCGACACGCGGCTCCGCAAACTCGACGAGCGCCAGTTCGATGCCATCGTCCTTGCCTCGGCGGGCCTGCGCAGGCTTGGCTGGGAGGAGCGCATTGCGGAGTACCTTTCTCCGGACATCATGTGTCCTGCCGTCGGCCAGGGCTCGCTCGCGATTGAGACGCGTATCGCGGATGAAGCTCACGACATCTGTGCCGCTCTAAACGACCCGGCCACTCGCGCCGCAGTCACTGCGGAACGTGCATTACTAAATGTGCTCGGCGGCAGCTGCCAGGTTCCGGTTGGCGCGCATGCCGTTGTGGAGAGCGAAAGTCTCAACCTGCTCGCAGTCGTCATTTCGCCTGACGGCTCGACGGTGGTGCGTCGCGAAGCCCGTGGCACTGTCCAGTCCGCCGCAGAGCTGGGTGAGCGGATGGGGCTCGAACTCCTGAATGCGGGTGCACGCGAGATCCTGGCACTAGTTCACGGGCACGCTGGATGAGCAAGGTCTGGCTGGTCGGCGCGGGTCCCGGTGACCCGCTGCTGATCACGCTGCGCGGCCGGGATGCGCTTGCTCAGGCCGATGTTGTTCTGTATGACCACCTCGCGCCTTCAGCTTTATTGCGGCACGTTCCCAAACATTGCGAGCAGGTGTACGTAGGCAAAAAGCGATCGGCCCACGCCTGCAGCCAGGCCGAGATCATCGACCTGCTCTTGGAGCACGCCCGGCAGGACAGGAAAGTGGTGCGCTTGAAGGGCGGCGACCCTTACCTGTTTGGCCGGGGCGGTGAGGAAGCGGAGGCTCTCGCAGCCGCGGGGATTTCGTTCGAGGTGGTGCCCGGTGTTACGGCTCCGCTCGGAATCGCGGCGTACACCGGTGTGCCGCTTACGCATCGCGATCTGGCGTCGTCCGTTACTTTCATTACCGGCCACGACGTCGCACGTGTGGACTGGGAGCAGGCGGCGCGCTCCGGCACTCTTGTGGTCTTCATGGGCGTGCAGCATCTGCCCGAGATCGTGGAGCGACTCGCGATGGCGGGCAAAGCCGCTGAAACGCCGGCGATGGCGGTGCGCTGGGGTACCCGATCCGATCAGCAGGTTGTCGCCGGCAGGCTTGGAGACCTTCCGCTGCTGGTCCGGCGCGCTCGCCTGTTGCCGCCGGCAACGCTCGTCATCGGGGATGTAGTTGCGCTTCGCCACCAGCTGGACTGGCGGTCGAAGCTGCCGCTGACCGGCAAGCGCGTCATCCTAACGCGTGCTCATGAGCAGGCACACGAACTGTCCCAGGCACTTCGGGAGCTCGGGGCTGATCCGCTGGAGCTGCCCGTCATTGAACTGAGGCCGGTGCCAGACCCCACTGCGATCACCGAAGCCGTGGCGCGACTCCCGGAATATCACTGGGTGGTGTTCACAAGCGTTAATGCAGTTCAGCATTTCCTGACTCATATCCGCGACCTGCGTCGGATCCGTGGCCGCGTCTGCGCGATCGGGCCCGCTACTGCCGACGCCCTTGCTTCAGCACGCCTGGAGCCGGATCTTGTCCCGGCAACGAGCAGCTCGGAGGGAGTTGCCGAGGCTTTTCGCGACGTGGCTCTCGAGCGAGCGTCGGTCCTGCTTCCCCGGGCGGCAGAGGCTCGCGACATAATCCCGCAGGCGCTGCAGGCAGCCGGAGCTCACGTCGATGTCGTGGACCTTTATCGGAACGTGGTCCCCGAAGGTGCCGCAAGTGCGATCGACGCGTGGAAGTCGGCCGGGGGTAGCGCAGACTGGATCACATTTACGTCCGGATCCACGGTTAAGAACTGGCTGGCCCTCGCAGGTCGTGAATCGCTTGCACGAATTCGAATCGCGAGCATCGGGCCATCAACAAGTGACGTTATACGCAGGCACGGTCTCGCCGTCGATGTCGAAGCCGACCCTCATACGACCGAAGGCCTGGTTGCGGGGTTGTTAAAGACGTGAGCGGCGCATGACGAGTGCGTCTTCCACTGGATCATCGTAGTATCTCGGTCGCTTTCCCGTCACTTCAAAGCCAAGTTTGCGGTAGAGATGCTGTGCCGCCTCGTTTGAATGGCGCACCTCAAGGAACACATCACCGTCTTCCAGCGATTCGATAAGCGACGTCGCAACTCCGCTGCGCCTCGCATCTGGCGCAACCGCGAGGTTCAGCACCTCGGCCTCGTCCGGCGCTACCGTTCGGCTGACCATGAACCCGGCGACACGACCGCTGCGTTCTGCGACGAGGACATCGAAGGTGAAGTAAGTTTCGGGGTCCCAATGCGAGGCTCCATGCGCTTCGCTCTGAATTCGTTGTATCGCTGGAATATCCCCCCTGTGCGCTCGTCGAATCTTCAATCCGGGAGCCGCGAGCAACGCTGACCAGAGTCTTCGCTGGGCGGCTCCGATACGGTCCCATCCGTATTTCCGCTCGATGAGCTCGCGGCCGGCTCTGGCGATCTGAATGCGCCTCGCATAATCGCGCACCAGCGCTTCGATCGCAGTCGCAAACTCCGACGC
>DASQEG010000475.1:0-3045 GCA_035633775.1 Bryobacteraceae bacterium | reverse complement strand
CGCCCGGACGCACCAGCGCGCCCCCTACAGTCACCGGCCGCTGAACGGACTCCACCTCGTTTCGACCGGGCCGGATGCCGCGCGCCGGCCGTCGATAGTACAGCGGCACGCGTTGCTTGACAATTTCGTCGGTGTCGCGAGCTCCGCCGCTGGTGACAACACCCACGGCACCGGCAAGCTTCCAGCTCATGATGTTATTCGATCCAATCGATCCGGTGTCACCGTCCTCGTTGGCATCGATGACAACGACAGATCCGGGGCGCAGGAACTTGGAAAACGGCTCGGACGAGAGTTGGTTGTACCACTGCCCCTCCCACTTGGCAAACGCTTCTGCCGTACCCGTGTACCGCGGGCGGTTTGTCGGAACGTACCGAACGGTCACCGCGATGCCCCGAATGATGTGTTCGAATTTGTCCGTGTCGCGCCAAAGCGAGTGGATGTCCGGAGTCACCAGTCCACGATCGGCGAGGCCAACCACGTCGAGCCCGTCCGATACGTCAGCTACGCGCAGCCCGTCGTACAGCTTCAGGACCTCGCGGTCCTGGTCCGGTGTATAGGTCTTTGTCTCGATGAAGCCGCGGTCCTGTGCGCAGGCGACAACGGCGGCGCAGATCAGCAGCAGGGGCGTACGCATACCCGAGAGCCTATCGCACTCAGGGGAGGGGGAGGAGCTTCGCCAGGTTCTCCTCCGTGCGGCCCATCGCGCGTGCGAGGACCGCCTTCGCAAGGTTGTGCGCGAACTGGCTGGTAATCACATCCTGGTCGGCGGCGGCAACCGTCTCCAATGCACGTGAAACCTCGGCTGTGTCGGCAATGCCTGCGTCAAAGCGTTGCCGTGTCAGGTCCATGCTCTGCCGGGCTACGGCAAGATTCTCGCGCGCTACCTGGACCTGACTCGTCGCGCTTTCCAGATCCAGCAAAGCGCTCCGAACCTCGGCGTCAATGCGGCCTCGCATATCGGCCAGTTCCGCGCGCCGTTGTTCAAGCTGTGCCTCGGCCTGAACGATCTCCGCTCCCACACGGCCGCCGGCCCAGATGGGTATGCGCAGGTTTCCTGTGACTGTATAGGTACCCGCAGCCTGGGCAGGGTTCGTGCCAATTGCTCCGTAGTCGGCATTCAGCGCCAGGGAAGGAATCCGCTGTGCGCGCGCGGATGTGCGGCGCAGTTCGGCTGCCCTTACGGCCGTTTCCGCTGCCTGCAAATCCGAACGCTGGCGGTACGAGAGCGAGAGGATGTCCCTCATCGCCATGCTGACAGGAGCTTCTGCAGGCATTGCGTCCGCAAGCTCGAACTCCTGGCCGGGTGCCAGCCCGATAATGCGTGCGAGGTTGAGCTTCTGGCGCGCAAAGTCGTTCTGCAACGTGATGAGGCTCTGCTGTTGCGTCTGAAGCTGTACGCGGCTTCGATTTACATCGATCACCGCAAGGACGCCTTCCTTCTGCTGTTGTGCAGACTGGTCATAGAGCGTCTGAGCCGTTGCAACCTGTGCCCCGGCAGCCTGAATGCGCGCCTGTGCTGCGACTGCCTGCAGGTAGGCGCCGGATGCGGCAAGCACTACAACATCCTTTGCGTCCGCGAGACGATGCTCACTGGCAACGATGTTCTGCCGCGATGCTCGCCAGGCCGCGAGGGAAGCCGGATCAAAGAGCGTCTGACTAAGCGTGGCACGCAGATCGAAGTAGTTGAACGGCCCAACGACTGTCGGCGCTCCCGGGAATCTGACGCCGAATGCCCGGAGATTGGTTTTCGTCAGCACCTCGCGCAAATTGGCGCTGACGTTCGGCAGCAAAGCGCTTCGGCTGATGGAGGCTTGAGCCGTTGCCTCGTGCAGGACCGCTGAAAGCTGAGCTCCCGAAAGGTTGGTGCGCAGACCGCGACGGATCGCGTCACGCATGGACAGTTTCAGTACACCCGGCACAGGTTGCGCATCGGCAACGCTGCCCGCGTAAGCTCCCTGAACCTGAACGGATGGACTGAGTGTATTCACGCTTGAGGTAGAACCGGGGACCGGGTTCTGCACCGCCGATACCTGCGCAAACATCGTAGAGGCGCAAATTGAGCCGACGAACAGGTAACGAGTAAACATGGATCTCCTACTTCAACTGTCTGCGGAATCGCCACACACTGATTCCGAGGAGGGCTAGTCCGAAGAGTGCGAGCGCGGCGAAGTTGACCAGCAGTTCTTCACCTCCTGAGCCCTTGATCATCACGCCTCGTGCAACCGCGGCGAAGTGTCGGACGGGGTTCACGATGGTGACCGGCTGCAGCCACTCGGGCATTGCTTCGATGGGCGTTAGAGCGCCTGAAAGCGTGGCAAGCGGCGGATTGATGAACAATGCAAGCAACTGCGCCTGCTGGGCCGAGGAAGCGAATGTAGCGAGAATCGTTCCGATCGCAATGCCGGTAAGCAGGCATAATGCAGCGGCGAGGTAGAAGACCAGCAGGTTGCCGCGGAACGGCACGTCGAACGCAATCTTCACGGCAATCAGAACGACGGTCGTCATCACAAGCAACAGAAGGAAGAGCGGCGCGATCTTCGCCGCTATGATCTCGGTAGAGTTCGCCGGAGTCATCAGCAGATGCTCCACTGTGCCGCTTTCCTTTTCTTTGATCATCGAGTTGGCAGCGACAATCGACCCGTTCAAAACCAGCAGAACGCCAAATGTTCCTGTGACGATGAACCACGAGCCAACCAGCCCTGGATTGAACAGCAGTGCCACGCGCGTCTGGATGGTCGGTCGGTGGCCGTTGTAGGCGGCGACCATTGCCCGCGTGTAGCCTTCGGCGATGGTCGCAGTGTTTGCGTTCACGGCATTCAGCAGAAGCTGCAGACGCGCCGGCCGTTGCTCGGCTCGAAGCTGGTGGTAGTCAACGGGAACGACAAGCCCCACATCGAGATCGCCGCGATCCATTCGCCGCTGCAGGTCCTCGGTTGCACCGACGTAGCCGGTCATCTGGAACACGCGGTTGCTCGTCAGGTACGCAACAAGCTCGCGACTCTCAGCCGAGCGGCTATGATCCACAACTCCGATCCGTAAGTTGTT
>DASQEG010000474.1:0-7788 GCA_035633775.1 Bryobacteraceae bacterium | reverse complement strand
TTGTGGAGCCTCAACAGGTTGTTCGCCCTTTGACCGAGTCTGCTGAGACGCCCTTGTCTGCCCAGACTAGTATGAGGCCGATGCCAGTTTATAGAGATGGAGCCAGTAAGGGAGCTCTGAAAGGCGCTGCTCTGAGTTCTGGTAGGCGTACGCGTACGGAGGCGTGCTCGCGCTGCTCGCGGCTGAGCACGACGGATTTGTCGCGGCCGCGGACTTTGCCGGTGGCGCGATGAACTGGCCGCACAGCGCGGCCCTGCGTACGAGAATGCTGGCCGCGGCGGCGCAGGTGAAGGCGCCAGTGCTGCTGATTTAGGCGGAGAACGACTTTGACCTCGGCCCGACACGGGAGCTCTGGGCCGAGATGACGCGTTTGGCGAAAGCATGCAAGATGCACTCTATCCGCCGCAGGGGCAGACGAAACTCGACGAACATCGGTTCATCACGACCGGCGTGGGCCTGTGGAGCGAGGAGGTGGCCGAATTCATTCGTTCGGCGGGGCGCCGCTCGCACTCGAAGCCGTGATTCAAACTGCCTCACCTCGCAGCAGCTGGACGCTGTTGAGGCCGCCTACACGGAAATACGAAAAATCTTCGGGCGAGCTCCTCTACCCGCGCCTGCCCGTCGGTGGTGAACGGGCCTGGCTTCTTCCCCAACTGACGACGCAACCCAGCCAAATAGACAGTGACATATTCCACTACAGGAAGCTGAAGAAGTGGATGCGTACGAATCCGGTCCGGCAACACATGAGTCGGAAATCTCCACAGGAACTGATCAGAGCTTTACCCGTCATTGCTTCTGCTTGTTGCCCTGGCGTAGTCTTTCATCGGAAGGTAATCTGACGGTCGCGGAAGGACAGCCGACGGTGGCTTGAGATGGCAACCCGGTGCGTGTACAGGGCGAGGTACTGCACTACGTGCGGCGGCCCACAGAAGGAATTCCTCGAGTACACCACCCAGTCAGCTCCGTATACGAAGCGGACGAACGCACGAGACCAGCGTTGGTTCGACAGCGGTCTCGTTCCCAAACTGACATGCGGGGGCGTCCGTTCAGATGCGCCGAGAGCCGCTCTGTTGAACTGTGCTGAAGAATAATCCAGAACACCAAAAGCCACTCCTTTCGGAGTGGCTTTTCGTTTTGAGTGGCTGGTCTTACCAGCGGGGTTCACGCCGTTGGCGGCCGCTGCCGCCGCGATTGCCGGCACCTGATCCGCGCTCTTCACGCGGGCGCGCCTCGTTCACGTTCAGAACGCGTCCGTTCAGTTCAGTGCCGTTGAGTCCTTCGATCGCGTTGCTCGCCTCGTTTCGGTTTGTCATCTCGACAAACGCAAAGCCTCGCGGCTGCCCCGTGTCCCGATCAGTGACAACACTGACGCGTTCTACTGCGCCGGAGGCAGCGAACGCTTCTTCCAGATCTTCCTGACGGGTTTGGTAAGAAAGATTTCCCACAAAGATATTTGTCATTTGATTGTTCCTCTCCCTGCATTGAGCAAAGTGTTCTACTGGCGAGCTAGTCAGGACCGGAGCCAAGACGCGGGCACAACAGGCAGGCAAGCGGCGACCATTATGTCGCACTGTGTTTATAGATGCAAGATAGTGACGCACAGATGCGATAATCACCCGCTGCGGGGCATCACACACGTGGGTTACGCAGCCCATTCATCACCGCCGGCGCGATCATTCAGGGCACAATGCCCATGTAGCCGCCGCGCTAAGTTGCCGGTGGAAGAGTTCAAACTCGAAGAGCACGTCGCGACCAGTGATGGTCCGTTGACCGCGAGAAGACAATACGCGTCCTCGCCCAAATACATAGACGCCAGAGTCGAACTTCGGGGCCGCTTTCGCGATGTCTTTCAGCATACTGTTTTTCTGGTTGAGAACCCCTTGAGCCCAAACGCCAGCTTCCTCACACGTGCTGGCCAAACGCCCTCGAAGCTGCTTCGCTAACGGCAGACTGTCGCTGGAGAACCAAAGAATCCTCTGGTCTTAAGAACCATTCCGCTTGTCGCCACCGCTGTTGCTGCTGCATACCCATCATGGCTGTGACAGGCAGTAACGGCACAGCCTATGACTCGGAACGTGGCAAGCATCACGCAGGGTGAACCGCCGGCTGGTCACGTACGACCATCGCATAGCCGGCGGATTCTGCCATAATCCCCGGCACTCCAAGCCAAGCTTCTACTCGGGAGGCAAGCGCTGCAGGGGTGTTCACGGGCACGAACACAGGCGCAATCTGCCGGACCGTGACATCGAGCACAACGCCGGCTTTCACGACGTGAGGAGATAATGCATTTCGAATTGTGCCAGGTCTACATCAGTACACCCGGCTGGCCATTCGGATGTTGGTCAGGCACCCGTACAGGTCAAGTGTCTGGGATTGGTCCGGTCGTCGTGCTTCCTCGGTAGTAGGTGAGGGGTCGTATGCAGTGATGGCGCTTAGTCAGCTGATTTAGTTGAGGCGCTTCCTGCTGGACGGCCGGCGCGCTTCTTGCGGGTGGTCCTGCCGGAGGAAGCCGTCTTCTTCGCTTTAGCCTTGTTCTTACGAGGAACGCTGGCCGCTTTCTTCGCACCGCTCTTGTCGGGCGATCCCGGCTCAAACCTACCGCTATTCGCCCATTCACGAACACTGAACCAAGTAGTCTTGAATTCCCTGGCAGCGTCGCCGAAAGACATACCATCTCGCACAGCGGCGACGACGCCACGCCGGAAGTCATCGGTGTAAACCGGCCTCTTCAAGCGCGCTTTGGCGTCACGCTTGGTCGTCGCGGCCTCGCGAGGTGAAGTCTGATCTGCGCTGTCGATCGAAGACTCTGCCGTAAGTGGCTGCTTCTTTGGAGGCCGCCCTCTACGCTTCTTCCCTGGATCGTTCGTTGTCCTTGTAACTGGCCTTCCAGAAAGCGGACCACGACCGGAAATGTCCTTGAGAGCAGAGATCGCCCGCTCGATTGATTCCTTCTGCTGTTCCAACTGCCAAAGCATCTGATCGATGTTCAATGTTTTTTCCTTGATAGTAGGCAACGGCACGTGCTCCGACACCTACCTAATTATGATCTCATCGCTCCCTAAGCCGTCGCAACCTGACGTCAATTGAGGAACAATCTTGTTCTGCAGTGCTCAGACAGGTTTTCGGATCACGTCAGACCGCAACGCTGAATGCACAATAGCCGGAGGCGTGCTGTCCCATCAAGTGACTGCGTTGCGAGCTGGATTCCTCCTCTTGGGAGCACTTTCGTGTTTCGCGCTCGGATCAGCGTTCCAAGCCGCACAGTCACGGGCGCATGGCGGCGACACACTCACGCCGTTGTGCATAGGGAGTGAGCGCCCGATCCGGTTGAGCAGTGTGGATGCACCCGAGTCAGCTCAGGCGTACGACATTCGCTTGCGAACGACGATCTTCCCATGTGCATCCATTCCAATCAGGTGGAACACGGTTTTACCAAGGTCAATGTTGATCGTGCTGCATACTCATCGGCTTGTGTGCGGCTGAAAACCGGCGCGCGCGAACCAGCGATGGTGCTCGACGTTTCGCTCGGGAGCCGTGTTCCGAAGTACGACTCCAGCCCGGGCGACGCGCGGTAAGGCTTTCGGAGTGCTCACGAACATTCAAGCGGAAAGGCATGGCATTTGAGAACACGTTTCACGCGCCGAGGGGTTTTAAGATGCATGTGATTGAGTAGCGGCCGATCGGGTTCTGCTCGGACAGGGCGGTACGACCAACGATCATGTTCATGTAAATCGTGCACCCAAGGAACGTGCCTTCGCAAACGACTACTCAGCGCGTTCGTTTGCTGGATCAGTTTACGTACCGGACTTGCGGTAGAACACGTAGTCGGCCGTGTACGGCACGAACTGTCGCTCGCCGACCGTGCATGCGGCGGTGGGCTTCAATCCGCCCGTGGTGTTCACGCGCTGGATGAAGGTCGTCTGCGACAGCATGGCGCCGCCCGTCGGACCCGCTTGTTTCCCCACCGCCTCAAGCCGCAGCCACGGAATGGCAGTCGGGTCGACAAACTGAGGATCGGAAGAAGTGCCGGTTTGACGACCCCAGACGATGCTCGTGTCCGTCGAACTCTGCCACAAGGGGCGCAATGCACCGGGCTCGTCGGGGTTCGGAGTCAGGTAGTGCGTTCCAACCTGCTGTCGGATCCGGGTGCCGAACCACTGAAAAGTGACGAACAGCGTTGCCTGGGGGCCGGTGAACGTCCAGCCGGACGGCAGGCAAATGTAGTTCTGCGTGCCGACGGCGCCGACCTTGAGAAAGGCCTGATGGCCCGCTTCGATCTGGATGTCCGTGGGGACGGGTATGGCGAGGCCGGACTGCGCCTGCATGGCGCCGGCAAATTGTAAGGTGGCCGCCGCGCTGAGCACCATGAGGCGCAGCACGGAACGTCGAATAGGTAGGTTCACGTTTTCTCCTTCTTTCCCTTAAAGCGAGATACCAGGAGAAAGTTCGCGAACTAGTATCAGCGGAGCTGGCGGGCTAGGTTCGCAACACGACGGCAGCGTCATTCGTGCCGCGCCCCGCGGTGACCGAACCAGCCGATTCATCCTCATCGCTTTCACGAGGTCAGAGGCGACGACCCATTGGCGACGACCTCCTCCCGTGTTGACTTTTCCAAATGAGCCGCGCGTCGCAACGATTCACTTTCCCTTGCTTGCACCCATCGATCTACAGCTGCAGGGATTTCAGGACTTCGTCACGCTGAGTCGGTGAGAGTGTCGGTGTCGTACCCAGTGAGCTTACGGCACTGGAACCCGGGGCAGCAACGGACAAGTCCGGTCAATGCCTGATAGGCTTGCAGCAGGAACTCGTCCGGCCGGCGCACCCCTTAGGCCGGGCATTGGACGTCTCGCGCCATCGGTCGGCAGATCAGTGACGGGGCAGTGCCCGTAGCACCGCCTCGGTCCGGTGGACGTGCCTTTGAAATTGCGCGGGATCAACTTGCGTGCTGGATTGCGGAGGGATGGATGAGAATCGTCATCGGCATTCTCGGCGTTGCGCTACTTGCAACGCTCGCCGACTACACCTGGTACACGCTGCACGTTCGTCACAACATGGTCACGGGCATCATCCACGGTGCGGTTCTCCTGACCGCAGTCGGTGCCGTCCTGGGGGTTAATGCGGGCCGCACGGCAAAGGGCCTGCCGATCGGTGCACTGGCTGGCGTCGGCGGCGCGCTCACGGACTATTTGCTCGTCGCACTCGTGGATCGGCGGACCTATGGATCAGCGATTCCTGCGTCCTGGGTTGCACTGTGGCTGATGCTTGCCGTGCTCGATGGCCGTTGGCTTCGTGCGCCGGAACAACGGTCGTGGCGGGTGATTGCGGTCCGCGGCGCGCTCGCCGCGGTGCTGAGCGGTGCCGCGTTCTTCATGGTCATGACCACACTTTGGGGGCGCCCGCCGGCAAGTGGCAGGAATTACGCCATGCAGTTCGGCGCCTGGGCGGTGGCCTGGGCGCCGGGCCTGCTGGCCCTCACGTTGGAGCAATCTCCTGGCGCGCGACGTCGGACATGACGTGATGCCCCGAGTCATAAAGCAATGACGCGGGATCGAGAACGCCTGCCACGCGTCGGTAGCCTGGGGCTGAATTGTTGGAGTCGCACAAAATATGTGCGAACTGGCGACCATTCGCCTGTTCTTCGATGGCCTGTCGCACGGCCTGCAACACACCGCAGGTGGGTGCCTCCGGATCTACGGTGTCCGATAACCGGCCTTCCCAAGCCAAAGTAGAAGGAGTGGCCTGTGAGGGCGCGATTCCGGGAACTGAAGGTGCGCGCAAGCGTTCGCTCACTGCGGTTACAGCGCTCTGAGACAAGGGTGATTGGGCCGAGTTCCACCCGTCGTGACATTCGGACCTGTCATTCACTCCTGAGCACGACGTTCGGGTCCAGCCGGGATGCCCGCCAGGCCGGCAACCAACTGGCGAGGACGGAGACGGCTACAGTCGTCGCGATCACAAATGAGATCGTCACGACATCTGTTGGTCGAACACCAAACAGCAGCGACGCAATCAGGCGATTTGCTGCAAGTGCACCGAAAAGCCCGATCGCAATAGCCATTCCTGTCAGCTGGAGCCCTTGCGTGACGATTTGAGTGAGCACATCTGTTCGAGGTGCACCAAGCGCGAGCCGAATACCGATCTCGCGCCGACGTTCCGTAACCATATAGGACAGCACACCGTACGTGCCGATAGCTGCCAATAAAAGCGCCAGTCCAGCAAACGCGCCTAATAGCTGCGCAAGGAGTGTCGGCCGGCCAATCGATTCAGCAAACACCGAATCCATGTCTCGGAGCCGGACAATAGGTACTGAAGCATCGAGATCCCGAACCACTCGCTCGATCGTGGCTGAAAGTGCGGCGGCTGGCAGCGTTGTCCGGATCACGAAATTCATGCTCGGCGGAGCGACACCGTGCTGGTCGAGCGCAAGGTACACCTCGGTTCCGGGCAGGCGCTCCACTCCGTGTTGCCTCACATCTTTGGCCACTCCGATTACCGTATGCCAAACATCCTCGCTAGCGCCAAACGAAGCGCCCGGAGGGCGCAAACGGTGGCCGATCGGATTCTGCCCCTTCCATATCCTCTTTGCGAACGTCTCGTTGACGACGGCGAGCTTTCGTGGTGATGCATTGTCGACTCGCTCGAAGGCGCGACCGGCGACAATTGGGATTCCCATTGTCTGGAAGTAGTCCCCAACAACAAATTGGTAGTAGTCAACCACTTCAACTGAGGTTCCATTGTCGGAGATGTGATTCTCGACGGAAGTGGCGATGCCATCCGGGGCTCGATCCGGCGGTAAACCGGACATCGCAGCCGTGGCCAGCACACCCGGAAGAACGCGAATGCCGTCGAGAATTCGCTGATACGCCTGGGCGCGCGTGTCAGGGTCGGAATTTGCCATCGGGAGTGTCATCGAGAAAGTCACCAGCCGCGACCGATCGAAACCGGCGTCTGTCTTCAGCAGGTTGTAGACTGTCTGAACCAGTAAACCCGCCGAGACAACCAGCATCACCGCGAAAGCTACCTGGGTAATCAGGAGACCACGACGCCCATAATGACGCCACGAACTGCTCGCGCCCCGTGCGCCGTCCTTGAGTGCAGTCACCATGTCGCCGGTTATCCGGCACCCGAGCGAAAGGAATCCAAACAGCAACGCAGTCCCAGCCGACACCGCGAGCGCAACCAACAGGACGGGGAGGTCGATTGTAAGCTCACTCACCCGTGGGATGCTCGTTGGGTAAGCACGCGCGAACGCCCGCACGCCAGCGCTGGCCAGCAAGAGACCGAGGATACTACCAGCTCCAGACATTACTGCAGATTCCGTTACCGACTGCCGGAGCAGCCGTCCCCGGCTGGCGCCGAGAGCGGCGCGCAAAGCAAACTCACGATCGCGTGAGCGGGCGCGAGCCATCAAAAGGTTTGCAAGATTTGCACAGATAATTAGCAGAATCAACCCAACCGCTGCCTGTAAAACGATGATCGGACGGCCGGCACTCCCAACGACTGCTTCCTGTAACGTCCGCAATCGCAGAATGTGGTCCGCTGACCGCGCGGCCTCACTTGTGGGGACATGGTCTACCGCGCCAACACGATCTCCCCAGTTTCTCAGGAGGGCCGTCAACTCGGACTCTGCCGCCTGAGCGGATACGCCCTCCTTCAGTCGCCCAACGACGTAGAGGACATGCGCCCCGCGTTGCCGCGCTGTATTCGGGTGTAGCCAGAGTGGCAACCACACCTCTGTGTGATTGTCCATGATGTCGGCCCGGGGTGGCATGATGCCAACGATCTCGT
>DASQEG010000473.1:0-3458 GCA_035633775.1 Bryobacteraceae bacterium | reverse complement strand
CAGAAAACATTGCGTCTGCTCCTCCGTCTGCGTCACCGAAAAATCGGTTACGGAAGCGAAGTGCGTCATCAGGCCTTCCATGTCGAGGTGAGGACAGCGCTGCAGGGCCGCGGCAATCGCTCCCGCTTCGTCACGAGTGCCGAGGCGGCACATACCCGTATCCACCTTCAGGTGAAAGCGTACTCTTTGCCCGACGCTAACGGCCAGCTCTTCCAAATCCTGCAGATCTTCGAGCGCGTGAATGACAGGGGTCAGGCCGTGTTCCAGCATCGGGAGACGGCCTACGGGAAGGAAGTCCGCCATGACGAGAATCCGGCTCGAAATGCCGGCCTGACGCAGTGCAACACCCTCTTCCACATTGCTGACCGCGAGCCACCGTGCGCCGCTGGATTCCAGCACGCGCGACACCTCAATGGCGCCATGACGATATGCATCGGCCTTGACCACCGGCATGATTTCAATGTTCGGGCCTGCAGCTCTGCGGATGCAGTCGAAATTGGCTGCGATCTGCGCGCGGGAGATCTCGACCCAGGATCGATAAGGCGAGGTCGCCATGCCCTTCATTATGGATTTGTCTGTCCGCTCACAAGAGATCGGAACAGAACTTCGTACGCATCGGTGACCGCATCCCAGCTATAGCGTTGCTGAACGCGCTGAATCGCAGCACTGCGGAGACCCGCGCGAGCGGAATCTGACAATTCCAGGCTCTGCCGCATCACCTCGGTCAATGTGTTGTGCGTGAACGGGAGCGCAACATTCCCGGCCACCTCGGTATTCTCAGCGTTCTCGAGGAAGAGGGTCAATGCGCCACGCCCCATCGCCTCGATCAGGGCCGGATGTGTGCCTCCGACCTCTGTCGCATGCACGTAGGCGAAGCAGTGCGACTGGAGTTCCCTGTATCCCTGCCCATAGATCGCTCCGGGCATCACGATCCGGCGATCGCTCGTACTGCGCACTCTGCGTATGTACTCGCTCGCGTAGGGCGCATCCCCAATCAACGCGAGTTTCATGTCAGTATCCAGCTTCTCGAATGCCTCGCGAACCAGCAGGGCGTTGTTCTCCGGCTCCAAGCGGCTGACGTACAGAAAGAACCTGCCCGGCTGCAGATCGAGCTGCTGCAAAGCTGCTGTCGTAGGGACCGGACCGACATCGGCTCCGTACGGAATGAACGTAGTCTCCGTTCGATATCGTTCGCGGAAGTACTCTGCTATCTTCTCTGCGTCGGAAATGACTGCTGTCGGGAAAACAGTGGACAGCCGCTCTGAAACCAGATACCAGCCGCGTGCCAGTGCGTTCCACTTCTTTCGCTTGCGTTCCAGGCCGTCCACGTTCAGGGCAACGGGAGTGCCCAGGACGCGGGGCATCCACGTATATATGGCGTTCGCCCCGTTGCAGTACAGCGCAACGTCATGTCGATGAAGCAGCAGATCGAGCGTAGAGAGCCCGGTATGAACAATCGTGTCGAAGTATTTGTGGCGTAGCGTGGGAAGGTAACGCAGGTCGACGCCGAGATACTGTGAGGACGAGTGACGGGTGCGGCACCATACCGTCACCTGATGTCCGCGCTCGACTAAACGCCGGGACAGTTCTTCCGCGAATGTCTCGAAACCGCCGTAGTTGGCTGGAATGCCCCGCGTGCCGAGCAGAGCAATGCGCATCAGCGGCCGCGCACGGCCTTCTGCTGCCGCTGCGGAGTTCGGATGACGGTCTGGGGTGCAGGTCGACTGACCGGCTGATAGGAGAACCAGCTCATCATGTATTCTTCACTGACGCGGACGCGGGACATGATCTCGCGCCGTTTTGCCAGCACCCTGCGCCAGTTCCGGACGACAAACATCAGCCCTTGCAGTGAGGACCGTTCCCAGACGAGACAGCAGCCCAGAACCACCGCGTCCCGAGCAGTGATGGACAGACAGTTTTGCCGGTACAGCCGGGGCGTGATGTTCTTAACGCGCATCAGGAACCGGTTCTTCACCGAATGCATGTTGATGACGGCCGGCAGGGCACGCCGATTCCCTGGCAGAACCTTTCGCACGTGGTAAGCATGGGCACGCGGCGTGTAGAGGCACTTCCAGCCGAGCAGCTGAGCGCGCCAGGCAACATCCGCATCCTCTCGATAAACGAAGAAATCGGAGTCGAAGAACTCACCCTGCACCGAGATGTCGCCGATCATCTCGCGCCGGTACAGCGCTGCGGCTGCCGTCGCTCCGAACACGTACTCGTTCTTCGCGTAGTCCCCGTTGTCTACCTGCTGGCTGCCACGATCCAGATGCCGCAGCATAGGCGTGAAATAGATTCCTGTGGAATCTACGAGCGGCTTTTCAGGAAGGTCGAAGCTCGACTTGATCGACAGTAACTTGCCGCAAACAGTTCCGACGGAGCTGTCGATATTACCAGCATCGACGAGCGACTGTATGAAGTCGGGTAACAGCAGCACATCTGGATTCAGTGTAAGAACCCAGTTACCACGGGCCATCGCTATCGCCTGGTTCTGCGCTACGGAGAAGCCAAGATTTTCGTTGTTGTAGATAATCCGGCAGCGATCTTCAAACTGCTCAAGGATGTCCGCCGTGCCATCGGTCGAGTTGTTATCGATCACGATGATCTCTTTGCGTTCGAACTTCTGGGCGAGTACCGATTCAAGGCACCGCCTGATGAAGTGACCGCTGTCGTAAGTAACGATCGTGACTGAGACGAAGTCGTTGGGCATGCGCAAATGCTCAGCTGAATACTGCCTGACGTGCTCTCCCTGTCTTCTTCATCGTTGCCGTGTCAGGTAGCTGACCCGCAGTCATTAAACCAGTACTTCAGTGCCTGCCGAAACACCTGATTATAAGCTGACGCCGCGTGCCGGTTTCCGCCTGCAAGCCCGATGGCACATCTAACGACGGCCCCCAGCATAACGGCGCCGGCTACGACTCGCGTTCCCGCACTCGTGTAGTGCTTACAGGCAAAGCGCAGCAGATTGCCATACCAGAATAGCTGACGGTCATGCCACGTCAGCTTATCGGCCGAGTGACCACCGGTGTGCGTCGCCGTCGCGGCGGGCACGAACCGGATCCGATACCCGCTATGTCGAAGGCGCATACAAAAGTCAACATCTTCGAACCAGGCCGGGTGAAAACGTTCATCAAAGCCTCCGATTGCTTGCCAGGCGAGACGGTTAACCATCAGAAAAGCTCCGGCAGGCTGCTCGACGTCAGAGGTTTCGGTGACACTCAGCCGGTACCTCGTGTTCACCGGGTTCCATGGCAGCAGCCGGTTGAGGCCTGCAACTTCCATCGCCAGTGTTGCCGGCGTAGGAAAACTTCGGACGTTAAATCCGTGCTGGTCCTCACCGGTGTCGCTGATCAGGCGCCCTCCTGCGGCTCCGACGCCAGGCTGCACCACTTCCCGCACCAGATCGTCTATCCCGCTCTGGACCGTAGCGTCGGGATTCAACAGCAGTACGGTCGCGC
>DASQEG010000472.1:0-3129 GCA_035633775.1 Bryobacteraceae bacterium | reverse complement strand
GCCCGAAACATGGCGCTCGACTATGCTTATCGACGAATTCGAGTCAACTGCGTCTGCCCGGGTTTCGTACGAACGCCTTTTATCGCAGGCATCCTTGCAGACGAAGAACGCACACGGCGCCTTACCGCCCTGCATCCACTGGGACGGCTCGGCGAGCCAAACGATATCGCGTCGGCCGTCCTGTTCCTTGCCTCAGATGAGTCCTCGTGGATTACCGGACATGAAATGGTCGTCGATGGCGGCTTTTCTGTGGGCCACCCTTCCGAGATCTATATCTATGCTTGCCCGAGTCAGGCCTCACAGGCTATCGGTGGCCGGAATGACCCGAGCACCGCGCGCACGCGCTGTTTCGCCATGCGCTTCAGCTGGGACGAAAAGACGTGTGGCGAAAACTTTCGATGCGCAAGCAGATGACGCAGCCCATCGCGGACACGCCCGACAAGCACTCCTGCGGCGACCGGCACTGCCCGAAGTGTCAGGCAGGAGCACGCCGTCGTTGGCTTGCCGCCAAACATCGCGCCGCCTCACCGGCGTTTCTCAGCTGTTAAGTCTGGCCCTTGAGTCCCACCCATCGGCATCCCCTCGGGAAGACGCTCTGCTCGCGGTTCTGCAAAGGCAAAATGCCAGCATGCGGCGCGGCCGCAGCGGGAGCTATCCCGCCGCCTGATAGAATCACCGCGAGATGAGTCTCGCTGTACCGTATCCAAAAACTCGCAGGTTCTTCATGGGAGCCCTCACAGCGGCATCCGCCGTTCGTGTATGGGGCGCAAATGACAAGGTCAACCTTGGCATCGTTGGGCTCGGCGGGCGCGGCAGCGGCCATCTGAATACGTATACGTCCTTGAGCGAGGCTCAGGTCGTTGGCATCTGCGACGTAAACCAGGCTGCCCGCGAGCGGGCTCAGGCGACGCTGGCGAGAAAGAGTCTGGAGAAAGCCCGGGAGTTCGAGGATATGCGGCAGATGTTCGCCGACCCCGGGGTCGAGGCGGTCTCTATCGCAACTCCGAACCATTGGCACGCGCTGTCCGCCATCTGGGCGATGAAGGCGGGTAAACACGTCTACGGGGAGAAGCCAGCTTCTTACAACATCTACGAAGGCATGCGGATGATCCAGGTGCAGCGCGAAACGAAGCGCCTGATGCAGGTGGGCTCACAGCATCGGAGCATACCGTTCAAGATCAAGGCAATCACGGCGCTGCAGCAGGGACTTATCGGCAAGCTCTACATGGCGAAGGCACTTTGCTACAAGCTGCGGCCATCGATAGGCCACACCGCGGACGGTCCCACACCTCCGGGCTTGAATTGGGATCTTTTCCTGGGGCCCGCGCCAATGCGGCCTTTCAATCAGAAGCGCTTTGCGTACTACTGGCACTGGTTCTGGGACACCGGCAACGGCGACATCGGAAATCAGGGAGTGCATGAAACAGGTGTTGCCCGGTGGGCATTGGGTGATCCGACGTGGCCAAAGACGGCAATGGCGTTCGGCGGCAAGTTTGGTGTCGATGACGATACGGAGACACCCAACACGCTCACCGCAGGCTTCAGCTACGGTGAAGCGCAACTTGTCATTGAGGTGCGCGGCAAAACGACGAACGGAGAAGGCGTTCGGCAGGCGCGTGTAGTGACAGCCGGACCATGGCCCGGCCGTCGCGGCGGGCAGCGGCCTGCCGAAGCCGCTCCGAAGGTGCCCTGTCTCCGCGCTGGCGGCCACGCATGCCGGGCCAGCGGGTAATCCGATCAATGTCGGTGTCGGCAATCTCTTCTATGGCAGCGAAGGTTGGGCGGTGATGAGCGACCAGGGGTTCCAGGCGTACAAGGGAAATTCAAGCGAACTCATCATGGAAGAGCGGCCGGATCGCGGCTCAGCCGATTCGACCGCCCTCCACATGCAGAACTTCTTGGCCTGTGTGAAATCGAACCGGGAGCAGGATCTCCGTGATCCGATTGCGAATGCGGTACCCAGCGCCGATCTCTGCCACTTGGCGAACATCAGCTACCGTGTGGGTCGCGCGCTAAACATCGAGCCCGGCTCGATTCCCAAGTTCAGGGGCGACACAGAGGCAACCAGGATGATCACACGCCCGGTCTATCGCAAGCCGTACGAGGTGTAAGCCGGGGAGATTGTGCCGTCCGTTTCGTAAACGCGAGTACAGCCGCGTCAGGCCTATGACCGCTTGAAGTAAACTTCGCGCCGAGCCGCTTTAGAACGTCAGCCTTGCGTTCCACTGTATGATTCGCGCACCCATCGTGCTTAGAAGCTGCCCGAAGAATACATCGTTGATACTCGTGCGCAAACCAGACAGATTTGTATGGTTGAGCGCGTTGAACATATCCGTGCGGATCTGCAACCGTACATTCTCCCGCACTGAGAAGTTCTTTGCGAGGCTGAAGTCCACGTTCCACATGCCGGGAGCTCGCACAATTCCGGGACCCGCATTGCCAGGTCTGACAGGCGCGCCTGATGCGCTGGAGACCGGGATCCGTCCGAACGCCGCCGGATTCAGGTACTGAAGGGTCTCCCGAAAATTCGGGAGGACGGCTTCGCCTCCGATATACTCGGCGCGCTGGCCGGGAGTCGATGACGATTGCGTGAGAATCACCGGCAGTCCGGTTTGCGCTCGCACCATTCCAGTGGCCTGCCATCCGCCGATGGTGTGCCGCACGATGGCAGCGTGATTGGCAAGCGAAGGCAGCTGGTACACCCAGGAGCCGCTGAAGTAGTGAGTAATGTCCGATGCTGCCGGACCGCGGTCAGCTCTCAGATCGAAGAAGTCCTGATTGCGAACGACGTTCTCACCGTCGTAGTACGCGCCGGTGTCACCGCCAGCATTGGCGAGCGTCTTCGACCAGGTGTAATTTGCGTCGAAGCTGAGGCCGTGAGAGAACCGCTTCCTGAAAGAGTTCTGCCAGCCGAAATACGTGGAGTTCTGAGAGTTATCGACGTAGTAGGGCTGCCGCAGGTTCGCGTTGGGGCGTAAGCCAGTGATGCGGTCCACTTGATTGGCGAACCGGAACATGATGAACTTCACACCACGGCTGCCGACAAACGCGGTCTGAAACATCATACTTGGCGTGATCTCCCGCTGAATGTCCACCGTGTATTGCATCGTGTAGGGACTCTGCAGGTCT
>DASQEG010000471.1:0-4371 GCA_035633775.1 Bryobacteraceae bacterium | reverse complement strand
TGGAACATGCGCGCCGCTGCCTCGCGAGCGGCGACACCAACGGCCGCGTGCGGTCGGTCAATCGCGCTTACGACGCTGTCATGGAGTTGACGTTCAGCCTTGATCACAGCGCCGGGGGCGAGATGAGCCGCCAGCTGAGCGAATTGTACGCCTATGTATCTCACAAAATCGTTGTGGGTCATGGGTCTCAATCGGATGAAGCTTTCGCCGAAGCATCGCGCCTGCTCAGCACGATGCTCGATTCATGGAACATGCTGGCCCGCGGCGAAAGCATGCCAGCGGTCCAAACCGAGTGGTCGCAGACAGTAACAACCGCCTGAGCAAGCACCCGGGGCAAGGTCACTTCTGGCCGAGCCCCTGCTCGACCATACGGGCCAGCCCCAGCCCACCCTGCTTCGCGAGCATCGCCGCAAACTGTTCTTCAGCCATCTGCAGAGCTGAATCGGCAGTCGCGTCGCTGCCGGTGCCAAGCCAGCCATCGCCTGTACCCGACTCGCGGGCCGTCTTTAACAGCTGAGCGATCATGAGTGATTCGAATTGAGTCGCAGCTTCTGCAACCTTTTCCGGTTTGCGGCTCTCCGCGATGTTTGTTGGCGGCAGAACCGCCGAAGAGATAACGTCCATGTCAGATCACCTCGATGTCGGCTTCCAGTGCGCCGGCTGATTTCAGACTTTGCACAACGGCGATTACGTCGCGCGGCGTGACGCCGATCGCGCTAAGAGCTCTCACCAGCTCTTCCACACTCGCGCCTTCCTTCAGCAGTACGTTGCGGGCCTTCTCTTCCTTCACTCCGACCTCCACCTTGGGCACGACCTGAGTACTGCCTTGCGAGAAGGGCGCAGGTTGCGAGACTTCGTAGGCGGTCGAGACCTGAATGGAAAGGTTCCCGTGCATGATCGCGACGGGCGAGATCCGGACTTCGCGGCCCATCACCACGGTGCCTGTGCGTTCATTGATCGTGATACGGGCTACCCGGTCCGCCTCTACGGTTAGGCGTTCCAGCTCGGCTATGAACTCCGCAGGCCTCGCCGCAAAACCTGCAGGAGCACTCACTGAAATAGCAGCGGAGTTCTCGGCCCGAGCTACAGGCGCTGCATCCGCCGCGACCGCGAAGCGCTTGTTGATCGATTCGGCTACCCTGGCCGCCGTCGTGAAGTCTGCATGCCTTAGCTGCAGTCGCACGTCGCGTCCGAGCGCAACCGAAGGTGCAGCCCGCTCCACAATGGCGCCGTCAGGCACTCTGCCCACCGTCGGATGGTTGACAATCTGCCGGTTGTTCGCTCCACCGTTGGCGATGAAACCGCCTGTAACCACCGGGCCCTGTCCCACGGCGTAGACGTTGCCGTCCGATCCGCGAAGGCTGGTGAGGATCAACAGTCCTCCCTGCAGGTTCATGGCGTCGCCGATCGCTGCCGCAGTGATGTCGATGCGGGTGCCTGGCTGTGCGTAGGGCGGCAGGCTGGCCGTAACCAGCACCGAAGCCGTATTGTTGACCCGGATCGCAGCGGGCGGGACCGACACGCCCATCTGGTTCAGGAGGTTCGCAAGACTCTGCGCCGAAAAGATTGTCTGGCGTCGGTCGCCTGTTCCGTTCAAACCAACGACCAGCCCGTATCCAACGAGCTGATTCTCACGGACGCCCTCAATCGTGGCCAGCTCTTTCAAGCGCGTTGCACCGGGAAGCAGGGCAGCACAGATCAGCAGCAAAGCAATGGTAAGTTTCATGGTCAAAACGGAAGTACACCCAGCAACAGCCTGTATAGAAAATGCGGTCTGCGTACGGCGTCACCGACGACGCCCTTACCATTCACGGAAACTTCCAGCTCAGCGAGTTGGTCGGAAAAGATGGAATTGTTGAACCCGACATCGACGGGCCGCAGCAGCCCACGTACCGTTACCACCTGCGTCTCAGCATTGACGCGCACGGCTTTTTGCCCTTCGACCACGAGCAGTCCGTTAGGCAGTACATGCGTCACGCGTGCACTTAGAGATGTTCGAAGCACCGTCTCACGTGTTGTCTCACCCGCGCCGTCAAGGTTACTTTCTCCACTGATGCTGAGCAGTTCCTTGAGCCTGTTTCCGCCGGGCGGTGTGCCGACGATCGACTGCACGCCTCCGGAGGCCGATGCAGCCCGAGCGGACTTTACGCTTCCGCGAGCGATGGCAGAGGCGCGGTCGAGGACAACCACCGTAACCAGGTCGTGCAGCTGTCTGGGGCGAAGATCAGCGCCCAGATGGTTAAATGGCGAGGCAGGTGTCCACAACGAACCAGCAGCTCCGGTGATCGCCGAGCCCGCTCCGCCGGCCTCACGAATGATGCGGTCGAGAGCCGATTCCTGCGGCTGTTTTTGTTTGGCTGCAATGACCGACGCCGCCATAGCGCAGCACACTAAAGCTTTAAAGGTCCTCATCATCGAGCCTCCACGAGCGCACCGAGATTCAGCGTCGCTCGTCCGTTCTCTTCGAGGCGCGCGTGAAGGACACGACCGGTTGCCTCAACCCGGATCGCCAGTGGTGAACCAACCGTTCCTGTTTGTTGGGCGGTTCCATCGAATTGCAGCCGTGCCGTGCCGCTAACGACCGTCACTTGTATGGCATCGCCTCGGGCGATCGCTTTTGCCGCACCGAGCGAGTTGCGCAAGACGGGGCTGCCGGCAGGAATCAGCCGCTTCGGCACGGAGCCGACAACGTCTTCGAGCTTTTCGACTGAGCCAGGCGCGGGCATCGGGCCAGTGCCTGTTTCGATCCGCAGATCCTCGGCCGTGATGCGCTCGCCGGCACGCAGTGGCACGGTTGCAACCACCCTGGTGAACGGTGCGTGGACCTCCACGGGGATGTTCAGGCTGTAGCGAAGACCGGGTCCGTACTCCACGTGCCCACGCCACAATTTTGAGCTTCTGGCCAGCCCAGCCACTTCGAACACCAGCTTGCCCTCGGGAGCTTCTGGCAGGACGTCCGGAAGGATGACTTCAGCGCCGTTAGGCAGTCCCTGCTCCATAGCAGTCCTAAGTTCAGCGGCCGATAGCAATCGCATTGGCCACCCGAAACAGATCGTCCGGTCGTTGTTGTATTCCACGCCTGCTCGCGCCAGCCTCGCCTTGAGTTCGGCCGGAGGGAACACGCGCGTGTGTCCCGGCTGGGGTGCGAAGCTGAGCTCGAGTGCTGCTGGCAATACGCTGAACGCAGGTACAGCAGACACCAGATCGCCAGCCGTGATACGTGGGCCGCCTGGCACCAGGCAATCAGCCGCCCATAGTGACGGCAACAGGAGCACTGGAATGCTCAGCCTCATCATCTGGTCAGGTTGTTGATCTGCTGATACATCTCGTCAGCGGCCTTGACCACCTTCGAGTTCGCCTCGTATGCCCGCTGGGCGGTGATCAGGCTGATGAATTCTTCAACGACGCTGACGTTCGACTGCTCGGTGTAGCCCTGCAACAGCGCACCGAGGCCCTCCTGGCCGGCGGGAGTGCCGATCACGGCGTCACCAGATGCTGAGGTAGGCAGGTACAGGTTGCGCCCGATGCTGTTCAGGCCCGCGGGGTTCTGGAAATCGGCGAGCTGAATCTGGCCGGCCTGCGTTGCCTCCGTTTGGTTCGGCAGGCTGTAGCTGACGGTCCCGTCTGCCGCTATGGTCACGGTTTGAGCTTCCTTCGGAATCGTGATCTGCGGCTCAATGGCATCACCGTCAAGCGTCACCATATTGCCGTCGCGGTCCAGGTGGAACGAACCGGACCTGGTATAACCGACTTCACCGGACGGCCTGCGGACCTGAAAGAAGCCGCGGCCCTGGATCACCAGATCCAGCGGATTTTCCGTTTGCGAGAAGCTGCCCTGAGTGAAGATGACTTCGTTGGACGCGGCTCGCGTGCCCAGACCCAGCTGCAGGCCGGTGGGCACCGTGGTCTGTTGTCCGGCCGCAGCTCCCGGCGCTACCAGGTTCTGGTAGAGCAAGTCCTGAAACTGGGCACGACGAGCCTTGAAGCCTGCTGTGTTTGCGTTCGCAAGGTTGTGCGCGATGTTGTCGACGTTCAGCTGTTGAGCGGTCATTCCGCTCGCAGCGCTGTACAGTGCTCGAATCATGTTCTCTCCTACTGGCCCACCCGGGCGACTTCTTCGATAGCTTTACGATTCATTTCTCCGCCGATGCCGATGGCCTTCTGCAGAGCCTCAAACTGCCGCATGAGCCCGACGAGCCGGACCGCAGACTCGGCAGCGGAAACGTTTGCGGCTTCCAGCTTGCCCTGATGCACTTCCGCGCTGCGGGCCGGTGCGGGTTTAACGACGGCCGGGTCAGTAACCCGAAAAAGCGTATTTCCCTGCTTCAGCACGCTGTCGTTCGGCAACTCGACCACGTCAAGCCTGCCCAG
>DASQEG010000470.1:0-24519 GCA_035633775.1 Bryobacteraceae bacterium | reverse complement strand
CCTCCTCGCGGGATCGTTCCTGTGATGCGTCAGGGGGTGAGGTCCGTCAGCGATGCCGATCTCGCGGTACGCGCGTGAGGTGCCCTCGCGCGTGACGAGGAAGGTGACCACACGAGTCAGGTCGGCCTGGAAGGCGACCGTGATCATGTCGGTCATCAGCTTAAAATGCTCGGCGAAATCGGCAGGGACGCCGTAGGGCTTGTCCATACCAGGGTTGATCTGAGCGTTGTCCTGCTCAGCTTTCTCCAGCTGCCGCTCAATTTCGCGGATGGACGACAGATACTCATCGAGCTTGCGGCGATCGGTTGGCCCCAGATCGCCCTGAAGCTTCTTCGTGTCCTGTTCGACGAAATCGAGGATGCTGCGGCGGAAGCGGTTGCGCTGCGCACGTGCCTCCGGAGTCAGCTCGGCGCCACTCCCAAACAGTCGCTCGAACAGTGCGCGCGGGTCGAGAATTGGGGGAAGCGGTTGAGTTTCGCTTCGCCATGCAAGATTGTTCGTGTAGGCGCAGGAGTAGCCGGAGTCGCAGTCGCCCGCCTGGCGGGCGTCCTCGAGTCCAACCTCAAGCGAGCCGAACCGAGTGTTCTTGCCCACGGTGTTTGCCACGATCTGGTCGCAGGAAACTCCGCATTTGATGTCGGTAAAGGTCTTCTTCGGCTGGACACCGGTGAGGTAGGCACCGCAGCAGCGGCCATGATCGCCCGCACCGTCGAGTAGCGCCCGCCCATTGTTGTGGGTCAGGTTGCTGAGAAGCGTGATGTCCTGCTTGAAAGGTTCCAGCGGCTTCAGGATGCGCGGCAACTCGCCCAGAGCACCTTCGTAAGTCGGATTCCAATGCCGCATGTCGATGCCGTTGGGAACATAGGCAAACGCCATACGGACGGGCGTTTTTCCCGGCAGCGCACTCGAGGCAAATGCAGGAGCCATGGCGTCCATTGCCGGTAGTGCAATGGCTGCGCCCAGGCCGCGAAGGAAGGTACGACGTGGAAGTGCCTTACGCGTAATCATTTGCTTGCTAGATCCCCTCTGGCTGACAAAGTTCCGCGCGATGCTTCGCCGCGGCGTGATTGAAACGGCAAACTATGAACTATCTGATGAATGAGGACCTGGAAACGACCCTCGGAAGCGAGAAGTTTCTCGTTGATGGCGTCCACGGTACGACGGTCGTAGCGCTCCAGCCCTCGTCCGAGCGTGAAGGTTAAAACCTTCTCGGTGAGTGCGCGCGTGAACTCCGGCAGATCCTGCTTAAGGAGCCCAATTAGCTCCACCGGCTGCTTGAAGCTCTTGCCGTTCGGGAGCGTTCCGCTGGAATCGATTGGGAACTTGCCGTCCATCGTCCGCCACCGGCCGATCGCGTCGTAGTTCTCAAGGCCGAAGCCCAATGCGTCCATCCGGTTGTGGCAGGAAGCGCAGACGGCGTTGCTGCGATGCTTCTCCATCTGGACGCGCAGCGATGCGGTGCTGCCCGCCTGCTCCTCATCGAGCGCCGGAACGTCGGGCGGCGGCGGAGGTGGAGGCGAACCCACGATGTTCTGCAGCACGTATTTGCCCCGGATAACCGGTGAGGTACGCGTCGGGTAACTCGAGACCGTGAGCACACTCGCATGCGTCAGCACTCCGCGCCTCTGATCGGTGGTCAAATCGACGCGGCGGAAGTCGGGTCCTGTCACTCCGTTGATGCCGTAGTGCTTCGCCAGCAGTTCATTCAGAAACGTATACGGAGCGTCCAGGAACTCACTTACGGGCCGGTTCTCACGCAGGATGTGGTCGAAAAGCATGCGCGTTTCAGTGCGCATGGCGTCACGCAGCTCCGGACCCCACTCCGGGAACTTCTTCGGGTCCGGCTTGACGCTGTCGAGATTGCGGGTTTCCAGCCACTGCCCGGCGAAGTTCTCGGAGAACGAAGCGGAACGGGGATCTCCCAGCAGCCTGGTTACCTGCGCATCCAGAACCCCTGGTCCCCGCAACTTGCCGGCCTCGGCGAGGGAGAGCAGCTCATCATCGGGCATCGAACTCCACAGGAAGTAGCTCAGGCGCGATGCAAGCTCGATGTCGGAAATCTTGTGAACCTTTGCCGGGTCGTTCGGATCAGGATCCCGCTCGATACGGAAGAGGAAGTGGGGAGATACCAGCATCGCCTGAATCGCGAGCTGGATCCCCTGTTCCGTTGATTGACCTTCCGATTTCGCCAGCGAGACGAACTTGAGCAGCGAGGCGGTCTCAACCCGGGTGACGGGGCGGCGGAAGGCGCGCCGTGCCAGCGTGCTGACGATCTTGTTCACGCATCCCGGGCCGCTGTCCGGGTCGCAGATCAGAACCTTCTTCCGGCTGGCTTTCTCGACCTTTGCCGGAAAGGGCCCGATGAACTTGACCATGTTCAGGAACTTGTTCGTCTTGTCGCTGTAGGCTTCCTTGGGAGTCAGGTCTTTAACGAAGTCATCGTCGATGAACGCCGCCCGGAAGACGTGATCGCCTTCGGGAAGCACTACCCGGAACTCCTCCTCAGAATACGGATTGAAGTAGACCAGTTTGGACGGCCTGGTCTCCACTTCCTGTGTGTGGAGCAGCTTGCCATCCATCCAGAAGCCCAGCTTGACCGGCTTCGCCGTTTCCGACCGCTGGCCGGGAAGGCCGATGATGACCCGGTATTCGCCGTCCCAGTCCACACGGTGCGTTGCTTCGATCGTGCTGAAGTTCAGGCGGCGAATACTCTTGTTCTTGGAGTGGTACTCGAATTCAAGCGGCTTCTTTGGCAGCGGCGTGGCACCGATTGCCCGAGCGGCGATTCGCTCAGCTGCATCGACGTACTTTTCCATCAGTATGGGCGAGATGGTCAGGACGTCACCTATATTGTCAAAGCCATGGCCGGAATCGTCGGTTGGAAATTCCTTGTCGGCACGGAAGTCGACGCCCAGCAGATCACGAATGGTGTTGGTATACTCGGCTCGGTTCAGGCGCCGGGCCGTCACACGACCGGGATCGGGCTTGACGTTCTTGTCAGCCCGTGCGAACTCCTCGCGTACAACACCCATCAGTGCATCCAGCTGAGCGGCCGGGGGCCTCGGAATCCCCTTCGGCGGCATCTCACCTGTCCGAATCTTCTGGATCACGCGTTCCCACTCATCACGATGCTGAGCAATCGACGCCGCGGTGTTCAGGCCCGTCAGGTTCAGGCTGCCCGATGCCATACGCTCGTTATGGCAGGGCACACAGGATTTGGTCAATATGGGCTTGACTGCCAAGTCAAAACTGGGCGATGCGGGAGCAGGTTGCGGCTGGGCCGCAAGGGTCGCGGCAATCAGGGCCGACAGAGTGGTAACAAAAATGCGCATGGGTAGCAAACGAGGCGCCAGTCTGGGCAGAAGTATAGCGTACTGCCGCATCCTTTTCCATAAGGCGAAAGCCGGGGACGCCAAGGTTACCTAAGCGCGTGTACACTCGTCATTTAACTCAGTCCCGAATGCGAATTTTCGTTCTTCTGAGTACCCTTGCCTTCGGGCTCTCTGCCGCGTCCGCTCCGGAAGGTGCCGAGCTGTACCGGCAACACTGCTCCGCCTGCCACACACGGCCGGCTGCTCCGCGCGTCCCCAACGAAGCGGCCTTGCGGAATCTGAGTACTCGCCGCATTGTCCAGTCGCTCGATACCGGCATCATGATGATGCCCGGCCGCCGGGTGACCCCCGACGGCAGGCGCGCCATCGCCGAGTTCCTGACTGGCAGGAAACTTGCCGACGATCCCCTGCCCACGCTCGCAGGAACATGCTCCGAGCCGGTCGCACTACGCCCGAATGCTCCGCGGTGGACAGGCTGGAGCGCATCATCAGGCAACACGCGCTACCTGGCGATGGGAGGACCGGCCGTGAGCAGCCTCTCGAAGCTTCGCTTGCGGTGGGCGTTCGGGTTCGAGGGCGACGTGGTTGCCTTCGCTCATCCCGCGGTCTTCGGTGGACGCGTGTTCACGGGCAGCGCGGCCGGCGACGTCTGGGCTCTCGACTCGAAGTCAGGCTGCACAATCTGGCGATTCGGTGCCGATACGGGCGTTCGGACGGCACCGGTGATCTGGCAGGAGCCCGGCGGACGCACCGTTCTGTTTGTGGGGGACTTGCAGTCGAACCTCTATGCGCTCGATGCGGCGGACGGGACTCTGATCTGGCGCAAGCGCCTCGATCCGCACCCGGTCGCACGGCTGACGGCTGCTCCGGCACTGCACGACGGCAAGTTGTACGTCCCGGTCTCCTCGTTTGAGGAAGGGATGGGTTCTGACCCAACCTACGCCTGCTGCACGTTCCGCGGGAGCGTTGCCGCTCTGGACGCTGCAACGGGAACGGAACTGTGGCGCCGGTATCTAGTGCCTGCGGCGGCCAGGCCAACGCGGAAGAACAGCAGTGGCGTGCAGCTTTTCGGGCCTTCCGGAGTCGCTGTGTGGTCGACACCCACGGTGGACGCGCCACGGGGGCTTGTCTATGTGACAACGGGAGACAACTACACTGACCCGGCCACTGATCTGAGCGATGCCGTGCTCGCACTTCGGCTCCGCGATGGCGCAATTGCCTGGTCGCGTCAGGTGACCCCCGGTGATACATGGAACGCGGCCTGTATGGGCGACAAGATCAACTGTCCGGAGGAGGAGGGTCCCGACCACGACTTCGGGTCGCCTGCCATGCTTGTTCGGACGGAGGCAGGCCGCGAACTGATCATCGCAGCGCAGAAGTCCGGTGTTGTCTACGCACTCGATCCTGACCGCGCCGGCCGCATTATATGGGAGGCACGGGCAGGGAAGGGTGGTCTCCTGGGCGGCATTCAGTGGGGACCCGCGACGGACGGCCGGTATGTCTACGCTCCAATTTCGGATGTGGTGATACCCGAGGCAGCAACAACAGGCGGAGGTCTGGTCGCACTCCGTGTCGAGACGGGCAAGGAAGTCTGGCGCGCGGCCCCGGCGTCGTGTGGCGAGCGGCGCCCGTGCAGTCCCGCGCAGATGGCCGCGGCCACTGTGATCCCCGGCGCGGTCTTCTCGGGAGCTCGGGATGGAGTCATGCGGGCCTACTCGACCGAAACCGGCAAAGTGCTGTGGTCGTTCGACACAGTCCGGTCGTTCACTACGGTCAATGGCGTCGAAGCGAAGGGCGGGTCTATTGACGGTCCCGGCGCCGTGGTCGCCGAAGGTCTGGTGCTGATCCCGTCCGGCTACTCCTATTGGGGTGGCATGCCGGGCAATGTATTGCTTGCGTTCGAGGCGGCTCCCTAGCTACCCGCGGCCAGGTGGCCGCTTACGAAGTCGGCCATAGCGAAGCGCAATTCTTCCACCCCGGCACCGGTGACTGCCGAGATGCGGAAGAACGGCATCCTGCGCTCTTTCGCGATCTGTTCGAGCGCGACCGTGGCATCTTCGTCCTGCATGACATCGATCTTGGTGGCGACAACAAACATCGGCTTCGCGGCCAGTTCATCGCTGAAGTTGCGCAACTCGGCCAGGATGACTTCGAAGTCATGCATAGGATCACGGCCTGACATCCCGGAGACGTCGACAAGATGGACCAGCAGGCGGCAACGCTCCACGTGACGAAGGAACTGAATGCCCAGCCCGGCGCCTTCATGCGCTCCTTCGATCAGGCCGGGAATGTCGGCTACGACGTAGGTCTTGTACTCGCCGGCGGCGACCACACCGAGGTTCGGTTCGAGCGTGGTAAACGGATAGTCAGCGATCTTTGGCCGAGCCGCTGATACGCGCGAGATCAGGGTAGACTTTCCGGCGTTGGGGAACCCGACCAGCCCGACATCAGCGAGCAGTTTCAACTCCAGCCGGAGCAGCCGCTCCTGACCGGGGCGCCCGGGTTCATGCTCGGTCGGCGTCTGGTGGGTTGAACTGGTGAACCGGGCGTTCCCACGTCCGCCGCGCCCTCCCTTTGCTACGACGCACCGCTGCCCGGCTTCTGTGAAGTCAAACAGCTGGTCGCCTGTATCGCCGTCATAAGCAACGGTGCCAACAGGCACGGGCACTTCGATCGTTTCGCCTTCGCGTCCCGTTCGATTCGAGCCCTCACCGTGGCGGCCGCGCTCGGCCGTATGCTCCGGGTTGAAACGGAAGTGCAGCAGGGTGTTGTAGTGCGGGTTGCAGACCAGGACGACATCGCCGCCGCGCCCGCCATCTCCGCCCGACGGGCCGCCACGGGGAACGTACTTCTCGCGCCGAAACGCAAGACAGCCGTTGCCACCGTCACCGGCCTTCACCTTGATGCGGACTTCATCGATGAACATGGGAGTTGGACGCTGAAAAGCGAAAGGCCGCACACCGTGCGGCCCTCCATCGAACGCTGAATTGTGCCGGTTATCAGGATGCGGCGGGCGTTTCCTGCTGCTGCGGCTGCTGCTCGAGTGCCTGGATGCTGACGAACTTGCCCATGCGGCCCCGGTCGCGGAACACCACCGTACCAGGAATTCGGGCGAACAGGGTGTCGTCCTTCCCGAGACCAACATTTTCGCCGGGCTTGAACTTGGTGCCGCGCTGACGCACGATGATTGAACCGCCGGTTACAAACTCACCGCCGAACGCTTTAACGCCCAGCCGCTGTGCATTTGAATCGCGACCGTTTTTGGAACTGCCAAGACCTTTTTTATGTGCCATTGCGGATCTCCTGCTTCCGGGCTAGACCTGAACCTGGTTGATGGTCAGCTCTGTGTAATTCTGCCGGTGACCGTAGGTGCGCCTGTACTGCTTCTTGCGTTTGAACTTGAAAACGATGAGCTTCTCGCCGCGGCCCTGCGATGTAACGGTCGCAGTGACTTTCGCGCCGGAGACGTCGGAGCCGGTCAGCATTCTGCCGTCATCGGTGGAAACCGCCTTCAGGCCGGTGAGCTCCACCTCAGATCCTACTTCGCGGTGGATGGTCTCCACCCGCACCCGCTCGCCGGGAGCGACGCGGTACTGTTTGCCGCCGGTCTCGATAATCGCGTACATAAGGTCCTCTGGGCTAAGCTTTCGTTGCGAGCTCATATCAAAGTGCTCCATCCCGCTACGAAGCCGGATTCCGCTGCTGTGGACCCGAAGATGATCGTGGGGAACACACCAGGAGGGCGCCCTACAACATGTGCCGCAAAACTGGAGTTTAGCACAAACGGAAGCAAACGGGTAGCTTACGCTCTGGGCTTCACACTCAGGGGCAGGTCTTGACAGCCCTATGGAGATAGCTCAATATGGAGCAGTCTCACCAACAGAGGGCAACCAGACCGTCCCATGTCTCTGATCACGCGCATTCGGAACCTCTTCAAGGGCGATCGCCTGAACCGCGACCTGGATGAGGAGCTAAACGCTCACGTCGAAGAAGCAATCAGCAACGGCGACGATCCCGCCACGGCGCGGGCAGCTCTGGGCAATGCGCTGCAGCATCGTGAGGCAAGCCGGGACATTCGAACACTCGCGTGGGCCGAGTCGCTCCGAGCCGATGCTGTCTTCGCCGCCCGACAGATCGCCAAAAGTCCCGTCACGTCCGCTGCGGCGGTGCTGTCTCTCGGACTGGCCGTGGGAGCATCCATTTCGGCGTTCCGCCTCATAGATGCACTGCTGCTTCGGCCGCTGCCGATCCTTTCTGCCGAACGGCTGCACATAGCTGGCGTGCTGATTCCCGGCAGGGATGGCCAGGTCACCTTCGGCGACGGAATGCAATATCCACTTTTCCGCGAACTGCGCGAAGCAGCGCGGGGCGAGGCCGAGCTGCTCGCGATTTCCTTTGCCGAGCGCGTCGACGTGAACTGGTCAGGAAGCACCGAGATTGAGAAAGCACGGCGGCAATACGTATCTGGGTCCATGTTCACGACCTTTGGACTTCAGCCGGCGATCGGCCGGGTCCTGACTGAGCGCGATGACAGAACGCCGGGCGCCCACCCCTATGCGGTTCTCTCCCATGACTATTGGACCCGCCGCTTTGGCCAGGATCGAAACATTCCTGGGCGCACGTTCCGGGCCGGCAATCAGGTGTTCGAGGTGATCGGTAGCTGCGCCATTCACAGGAACCGAGCCCGGCGTGTCCGTCGATATCTTCGTCCCCGCGGTCATGCACCCCTCGGTCGACCGCATAGGTGCTCACTGGCTTCGAGCCATGCTGCACCTGCATCCCGGCGTGGCGCTGAAGTCCGTTGAGGATCGCTTTCAGGGCCCTTTTCAGGCTTTCCAGCAGCGGCGGGTGAAGGGCTTCACTGGCATGCCCAGCGCGGACAAGCAGATATTTCTGAAGCGCAGGGCGGCACTTAGGCCTGCGTCGTCGGGGTACTCCAACATCCAGCAAAGCAACAGAAGCGGCTTAGTGGCAGTTGCAGTGCTGGTTGCGCTGGTCCTGCTGATCGCTTGTGTCAACGTTGCGAACCTCATGTCCGCCCGTGCTGCATCGAGAGCGCGGGAGATGGCACTGCGCGTGTCGATCGGTGCCGGACGTGCCCGGCTCATCCAGCTCGTAATGATGGAAAGCCTGTGCCTGGCTGTGCTGGCCACCGCAGCAGGGGCGGTGTTTGCATGGTGGTCGGCGCCCTTCATCGTCTCGATGATCAACCCGCCGGATGATCCGGCGAGAATCTATCTGCCGCCTGATTGGAGGGTACTCGGATTCGGAGCCGGTGTGACGCTTGCCGCAACCGTGCTGTTTGGACTGGCACCGGCCTTGAGGGCGTCCAGCGTGAGGCCCGCGAGCGCTCTGAAGGGCGGTGAAGACCCCCACCAGCGCCGTCGGTTCATGCGCGCGCTGGTGGGTGTGCAGGTTGCGTTCTGCTTCGTGGTGCACTTTGCCGGAGGCCTCTTCGTCGGAACGTATCAGAAATTGACCGATCAGCCGCTGGGCTTCGATGCCGACCGGCTGCTTGTGCTCGATACTGTCGCCGCCACCCCGCAGTTACCGCAGGCGTGGGCGCAGGTGGCAGATCACCTCCGCTCGGTACCGGGAGTTCAGTCCGTCGCGTTTTCCGGGCAGGCGCTGATGAGCGGCCGAACCTGGAACGAGTACATCTCAGTGCGAAAGGGGGCGCCCGAGCAGGTGCTGCCCTACATTTTGACGATGTCGCCTGGCTGGTTGGAAACAATGAAGATTCCGCTGATGGCGGGCAGAGACTTGCGCGAGGGCGACGCCACGCCGGGAGCTGCAATCGTGAACGAGGCATTCGTCCGGCAGTACTTCAGCGGGGAAAACCCTCTCGGCAAGACGTTCGAGATCACTTTCGGACAAGCGCCCTATGAGATCGTCGGTGTCGCAGCGAATGCAAGATATGCCGGACCGCGGGAGCCGATCGTGCCCGTGGTGTACCTGCCCTTCCGCTCGGTGGATGCAAAGGCGCAAACGCAGCCCGTCAGGGACGCGACAATTCTGGTTCGCACGTCACAGGCGGACTCGCCGCAACTCGCCGCCGTGCTGCGAAGCGAAGTTTCCCGTGCTCGATCCGAGTTCCGCGTGAGTAATCTAAGAACGCAACGCGAGTTGATCGACGCCTATACCGTCCGCGAACGGCTGCTGGCGGCTATAGCGTTGTTTTTCTCCGGCCTGGCGCTGTTGCTGGCGGGCGTCGGTTTGTTTGGTGTGCTGGATTATTCGGTGCTGCAGCAGCGGCGCGAGATCGGCATTCGGATGGCGCTCGGTGCAAGAGCCTCACTGGTGTTGCGCGGCATCGCATCGGAGACGCTGGCTATGGTGATGGTGGGAGCCTTCGCGGGCGTGGCGATCGGGCTGGCGTGCGAGCGATACGTCCGATCCATGCTCTTCGGCGTGGAGGCAACCGACGTGGCCATGCTCGCACTTCCGGCTGCGGTGATTCTGGCGGTGGCGATCGTCGCTGCACTACCGCCCGCAATCCGAGCTATCCGCATCGATCCTGCCGCTACGCTTCGATCGCAGTAGCGTCTACTCGGGCCCGAGCAGGGTTAGATGGTGGCCGTCAGGATCGGTGAACGTGGCTGCGTGATTTCCAGGGAAGATCTCGCGCGGCTGGCGGATGAAGGTACACCCACGGTCAGCAAGGAGCCGATGTGCCTCGGCCACACTACTGACACGAAAGACAACCTCGACGGCCCCGGCCATCGCGCCGCCGGCACTCTGACCGAGCGGCCGGTTCAGCGCAATTATCACGTCTCCCGCACGGAGCACCGTTACTTCGCCCTGAGGCCCTGCGAGCTCCAATCCGAGCGTCTCGGAGTAAAACTGCACTGACCGCGACATGTCAGATACTCCCAAGGAGATCATCGAAACGCGAAGTTCGAGAGGCTTAGTCATTGCTTAGCTGGCGTCACTGACAGCGATTGAGCGTGACCTCATCCACTTGTTCGGACCAGGCTTTACGGCTCTGCCGCCCTAGACATTATGGCCCTTGTTGTCCTGCTTCAGCGAACGTTTCTGCTGTGTTGGCAGTCGACCTCACTTTCACATAGTTCCTGCTTGCGATTCCGATGGAGGAAGAACCCTGAAGACCGATCCTGTTGTCACATCTTCCCGCTGCGCGGTCGGAACAGCGCCGGTTACTTCTCAGGAAGCTGGGCTTCAAGCCTGCTTGCTTCGGCGGGGTTGATTTTAAGCAACGCGCTACTTTGCTCCCGGAGTGTGCGGTAGAAAGCAGCAAGGCGGATGGAGAACTCGGCCCGGCCTACCAGGTGAATATCGTTGTGCGTGGCATTGCGGATGGTCCAGAAAGTCTTCGGCTCATTCGCTGCTCGGAACAATTCCTGGCCAAGGTCATACGCAAGCACCTCGTCGCGGTCCCCGTGGATGACCAGCAGCGGCGCGCGCACCTTTTTGATTCGGCCGAGGCTGTTATAGCCGGACACCAGCAAAGGCCCAAGCACAGGGACTACCCGCCCCGCCACTGCCCGCGCGGAGGTAAGAGGAGCCTCAAGAATCACCCCGCCGACCTCGGCGCCGGCAGCGAGATGGGTCGCCACGGCTGTACCGAGAGATTCGCCGTGCAGGATGATCTGCTGCGGCCGAAACCCCTGTGACAGGACCCACTTGAATGCAGCCTCGGCATCCTGGTACAGCCCCTTTTCGGAGGGCCGGCCTTCGCTCTTGCCATAGCCACGATAGTCGAGAAGCAGCACCGAGGATCCCGCTGCCAGGATGTGTTCTGCCGAAAGTGCCCGGTGCGTAACATTGCCGGCGTTGCCGTGCAGATGGATCGTCGCGAGCTTCGCTCCCGGGCGTTCGATCCACCAGGCATGCAGGGCGGTCCCGTCGGCAGCTCTCAGATGGACGTCCCGAGCCCCAATGGACTCCTGTACCTCCCAGTTGCCGGCCGGGTACTTCATTGGGTAATAGAGCATCCTGCTGGCACCCCATGCAGCGACCCCATACAGCAATATCGCGGCGCCGGCCCATACGGCCCAGGTCGTCATGAACAGGAGACGCGCGCGGCGCAGTGCGTGTACGCTAAACTGCCACCACTATGCTCAGGAATCTGCTGTTGCTCGCACTTATTCCCGTCGCCTTCGCTCAGCGTAACGATGCGTTGCACCGCATCTTTCACGACTTCTTCGAGGACCAGATGCGGAACTTTCCCGAAGCAGCCACGTTTCGGGGCCGGACCGAGTACGATGACCGCTGGACTGACTGGTCCCGGCAAGCCATCGAGCAGCGCACGCGAAAGCGTCAGGAGTTTGTCGAGCGCCTGAAGCCGTTCCTTAAGACGAAACTTTCAGAACAGGACGACCTGAGCACCCGACTGCTGCTGTACACGCTCGAACGTGAATCGGACACTGCGGTGCTTGACACGTACTTGCTGCGGGTCACGCAGATTCTCGGATTCCACTCGCGCGTGTTCCTTACTGTGGATGCAATGCCGCGAAGTACGGTGCGGGACTACGAGAACATCATCAAGCGATTGAACGCTGTGCCTGCCCTGGTCGACCAGAACATCGCTACGTTTACCGAGGCGATCGCTCGCGGCCTGGTTCAGCCACCGGTGGTTGTGGAGCGGATCGTTGCGCAATTGCGAGCGCAGGCAGTAGCCGAACCCGAGCGGTCCGAGCTTCTTACTCCGTTTCGCCAGATGCCCGCCGCCCTTCCTGAGTCTGAGCGCAACCGCGTGAAGGCCGACGCGGCGAAGGCCTATTCCGACTCGTTCCTTCCAGCGTGGCGAAGACTGCTGGGCTTCTTCGAAGGAACCTATGCGCCACGGGCGCGTGGGGCGATTGCACTCACCTCCGTTAGTGAGGGTCAGAAGCTGTACGCCGCCCAGGTTCGATCCATGACAACGACCAATCTTTCGCCCGAGCAGATTCACGAAATCGGGAAGCAGGAGGTGGAGAGGATTGAGAAGGAGATGCTCGCCATCGCCCGCAGCCAGAGCTTCACCGGCTCACTTCACGAGTTCGAAAAGAAGATCGCGTCCATGCCGGAGCAGCGGTTCCGATCGAAAGAGGAGATGTTGATCTACTGTCGAAACGCGGCCAAGGTCATTGAACCGGAGCTGCCTCGGCTGTTCCGACGCATCCCTCGCCTGATCTACGGAATTCGGGCGATTCCGGAAGCGGTCGAGGCTTCGACGGCGAGCAATGCTCAACCGCCATCTCCGGACGGCTCGCGGCCGGGCTGGTTTAACCTGAATACCTTCGAACCGGAGAAGCAGCTTAAGTACGACAAGGAAGCCCTCGTACTGCATGAGGCGGCTCCGGGGCACGTGTTTCAGCTTTCGGTTGCGCTGGAGCTCGGTGATTTGCCGGAGTTCCGAAAAGGAGGCGGACGCCTTTCCGCCTATACCGAAGGCTGGGCGCTGTATGTTGAGCTGCTCGGTTCTGAACTGGGCGTTTACCGCGATCCGCTAAGCCGATTTGGAGCACTGGACAGCGAGCGGTTCCGTGCAGTCAGGCTGGTCGTAGATACGGGGATGCACGCGCTTGCGTGGAGTCGCGCTCAGGCGATCGACTACTTCAGCACACATGCTCCGACGGAGAGCGTCGCGGAGATTGATCGCTACATTTCCTGGCCAGCACAGGCTCTGTCCTACAAGATGGGCCAGATCAAGATACGCGAGCTGCGAAACAGGGCCGAGAAGGAACTCGGCCCCAGGTTCGACATCCGCGATTTCCACGATGTGGTGTTGCGCAATGGCGCGTTGCCTATGGAGATGCTGGAAGAAGTCGTTGCTGCATATATCCGGCAAACGCTCGCTGCTTCACCGCTCAAAGCGGGCCGTTAAGCGAAAGCGCGTGGTTGCCTGACTGTAGTTATATGTCCCTACAACGTAGACGCCGGGCGGTATGGGCCCGCCGTTCTCTCCTGTAATGCGAAGGTACTCACGGGTGTCGGGGCTGTTGGCGACCAGATCGGCTTCCGGGAACCCGGTGCCGTTGACGGTCACGAAACGGCCCTGACGAACGTACAGGTCAACGTCCTCGTCACCTTCCAGCGTGAGGGACAGGGCAGACGTGCCTTCGGGCACCTCGACCGCGAACTGCCTCGAGCCGAGGAACGGTCCTGACGGCAGCGACCCCTGGACAGTCTCACCGTCACGGACAGCGATAAGGGCAGGACGAGCGGCGGGGTTGTAGTCGTCCACCTCAACTCGCACACTATACTCAAGCGGGCTCGTTGAAGCGTTGACGACAGCGACGTAGTATGTGCCGGCCTGGAGCTCCGGGGTATTTTCAACAGACAGGTACCCGCCCAGACTCGTCCCGGTGTCCGACATTTGTTCGGCCTGCAGCTTGCCTTGTTCGATGGTGACCGGCACGCGATAACGGATGTAGAATCGCGCGTCGCTGTTCGCCCGTACGCGAACGTTCAACTTTGTCGCGCGATGCGGCACTTCGATCCTGTATTGCTGCTCGCCGAGAAGGAGGTACCCGGGCCTGGCAGCTGCAATCGTTCCCTCGGCAGAGGCGCCAGACTCAAGCCATCGTGAATTCGCGGCAGTTTCTGCGGCCTGCGTGAGCAGACCGCGCTGCCCCATCACTTTAGCGACCAGCTCCGCCGTGCGCTCACCATAAAGCTCCTCAGCCGTGAGCACAGCCATCTCTGCCGCATCGTAGAACTCTGCGTCGGGCGACAGGAACGCAACGGTGTTAATTGCGATCTCATCCGTTGCTGCCGCACCGAGCACGCGCCGAACATCCCACAAGGCGCCGCTCCAGATGTTGCCGTCGGCGTGCTCTTCTCCAACTGCGCTGTAGGGCCAGGCTTGCTCATTGTCGGTCCTGCGAAGGAACGGGGACCGCAGGCCGAAGATCTTCGCCACATACTCCGCCATCACAGGGTCGTCGAGGAAGCTGCTGGAAAAGTAATCGGCTGTGCCTTCGTTTAGTGCTCGGAAGCCTGCACTCTGTCGCGGACCCACGAGTTCGTTGACCACCGCATGCGTGTACTCGTGAAAAATGACGTCGGTGTCGAGAGAAGTGTCGCCCTGTCGGCTCGTCAGGTAGAAGAAAATACCACCGCGGCCTTCACCGAACGCGCCCGGCTTGAAGAACGCATTGTCCGCCCCGATGAAGCGCTTCTTCTCCGGGTCCCAGTCCTGGTAGAGGACCACACCCTGAAGTGGCTGCGAGAAGCCCTCGAAACCGAGTGCGCGAAACCGTGCGCTCGCGGTTTCCATGCCCCAGTAGAGTTGCACCTCGGCGGCTCGCGCGTCATCGGCCTCGTACAGAAAGTTGCCGCCTCGCATGGCCGCGCCCTGCACCACAGTTCCTGGTTCAACCTGGCCTTTCAGAGCAGGCAGGTAAGAGAAGACTTTGGTTTGTGCGCTGGTCAGCGAACCGTCAGTCCCAAGATTGTCCAGCATCACGCGTTCACGCTCGCCTCGGACGGGATTCCGCGGATAAGCATAACCTTGTGCACTGACGCCGCGGCGGAGGTTCTGCCGTTCGAGAATCAGGCCATCGTCGGCCGCTACGACGTACTCCCAGGTACCTGCAGGGTCAGCCGAGTCGAATCGCACACGCCAGGCGGGAACGGCGTTTTGTTCCACGAGCACGTACTCCTTTTCAGCAGTAGGTGTGTCCGAGGCCGCGGCACCGTGCTCCCGGACCGCCCGTGTGATCGCGTCTTGTGCCGTCAGCCGCCACTCGCCGCGCACCTGCGCGGCGGGCTCAAGGTGTGCGCTAACCCCGCCGACGGAGTTGTCCGAGCCGAGACTGACTACAAGATGTGCGCCTCGAAGCGGAATGCCGTGCAACCGCTGCTGGAAGCGAATGAATGTGCGCTGGCCAAGACGCCTCTCATTGAAGGGCAAGACTTCTGCGCGCCCGACCAGTTCTGAATGCTCGGCAAGGAACGATTGAGCGGCCTGCAGCTTCGTCCCCGCATACGCGCGAGACCTGAATCCCGCGGCCGACTGCACGCTGCCGTTGCGGCGCCACTTCAGCGTCAGTCCCTGCCCTGTGGCGGTCCTTGCCAGTTTTGCCGAGATTGCCTTGTGAGTGTCGACGCGGGCAGGCTCGGGCACGGCCGGTTTCAAAGGTCCTTGCGCCCGTGCAGCCAGTGCGCTGAGGATAACAATTGCTGAGGTTGCAAATCTCTGATGCATTCACCAGAGAAACGCGCAAATCCCGGAGCTCAGGGCTCCTGCTCAGTTTATCCGGAAGTCTTTTGCCGCCATCCCGCGAGCTCTTTCCCGAGCCGGTCACGGACGGTGATGTACTGCGGATTCTCGTACTGATTTGCCTTCTCGCGCGGATCCGCGACGAGGTCGTACAACTCGTTCGGCCCTGAGCCGCCGTTGCGAAGCACCAGCTTGTAACGTACGTCGCGAGCCATCTCAGTATTGCGAAAGTGCCCGAACACCAGATTGCGCCATCGCGGCGCTCTGCGGTCAGGGACGTCGCGTCGTGCAATCCCGAGGAAGCTTCGCCCGAGCAGCCCCCGATCGCCTGGAGTGGTGACGCCCGCGGCGTCACAGAGCGTGGGCAGAACATCAGTGAAACTGACAAGCTCCGTCGCCGATGCCTCGGCCGGGATCTTGCCTGCCCACGACAGGATCATCGGGACCCTCATCACTTCCTCATACATGTTGATCGGGTCGGAAGCCAGCCCTTTGCTCCACAAACCGTGCCGGCCGAGCAGATAGCCGTTGTCCCCGGTGAACAGGATCAGCGTGTTGTCCGTAAAGCCCTTCTCGCGAAGCTTCTTCAAGAGGACAGGAATCTGATCGTCGAGCGCCGTCGTCGCCGCCGCTGCCCGCCGGAGGTTCCCAAGGGTGTCCTTCAGCAGATCCTTTTCGCGGAGGGCGTTGGCTGCGGGTGGCTCCCACCCGACGGTGTCGAACCTGCTGTTCGCGTACATATCGTAGTACCGCTGCGGATGACCGGTGTACGGTGTGTGCGGATTGAGGTAACCGACAGTCAGGAAGAATGGCTTCGTCGCGGTCTGGCGATCGAGAAACTCACAGGCCCGCTGCGTCATCAGCTCCGCCAGGTACCCCTTCTCCTGGACAGGCTTGCCATTCAGATACATCTCCGGATCGGTGTAGCTCCGCTGCCCTCCCACCATCGTGTACGTGTAGCTGAACTGATGACCAGGCTGTTGATCGGCGCCCATGTGCCACTTGCCGACGTAGCCGCAGTCATACCCGGCTTGCGTCAGCAGATCGGAAATCATCACTTCACGCGCGAAACTCGCGGGAGGAGCCTTCTGCCCCTGCGGCGGGCTCTCGATGGGATTGTCCGTCAGAAAGTCATGGATTCCATGCTGACGCGGCACGCGACCAGTGAACAACGTCGCTCTGCTGGCCGAGCAGATCGGAGTCACGACGAAGCTGTTGTTGAATCGCATGCCGGTGCGGGCCAGTGCGTCAATGTTCGGCGTACGAAAATCCTTGTTCCCGTAACAGCCAAGCACCCACGCAGGCAGATCGTCCGCAAGCACGACGACGATGTTCGGTCGTACGCCTCCCGCACTGCGAAGTTGCGCCGCCACTGGACCTGCGCCGGCAGCGCCGACGAGGAAGTCTCTTCGATTCATAAGTAATCTCAGCGGTCAGAGGACATCTGCGAAGCCCCGCTTCAATTGTCGGAAGAAGAGGCCCCCGGCGATGAAGACGGATGCTGACACCGCTGCCAGCAGGAGGAGATCACCTGCTCCCGGCAGATCCGGCCTGAGAAGTCGTTCCCGATAACCCTGAACGATCCCGGCCAGCGGATTCCACCGAACAACGAACCGAAGCTGCGGTGGAATCATTGCCGCGTCGATGAAGATCGGCGTCATCCAGAACCAGAATGTCATCACGACCACCAGCATCTGAGCGGTATCGCGAAGGTACACCTGGAGGCTCGATACAATCCAGCCAATCCCGACAGCGAGCAACCCGAGCAATGCCATGTAAACGGGCAGAAGCACCGCCATTGGGCTCAATCCGCCACCCCAGATGGCCACTGCGGCCAGCACCAGTGCGAGGGCCAGAAGATGGCTGATCAATGACGAGAGGAAGATGGCCAGTGGCACGATCTCGGACGGAAAAACCGTCTTCGTGATCAGGCTTGCGTTCTCCAGCAGCGATGATGCCGACCGGGTCACCGTCTCCTGAAACAGAAGCCACGGAAGGAATCCGCAAAACAGATATATGGTGTAGTTGCTGGTCCCTGCATCAGGAGGCGGCTCCATGCGCAGACAGACCTGGAAAACGAAGCTATAGCTGGCGAGAAGGACGATGGGCTGAATCAGACCCCAGAGCCAGCCCGCTGCTGAACCGACGAAACGCTGGCGGAAGTCACGCCGGACAAGCTGAAAAAGCAGCGTCCGGCCAGCAAACAGATTCCGCAGAAAATGTCTGCCAGGGATCCTCATGAGCAGGTGTCAGCCCTGGTCGATGACCCGGCCCAGCCACTCGGCGATACGTGGGGTAAAGCTGTAGCGCTCATCGGCAATATATGCCAGCATAGCGCCGAGACAAATCAATAAACACGCCAGGAAAAGGTCCGCCTGCATGGGTCGGGAAAGCTCCGCAATTAGATGTAACTCGAATTATAACCTGCGCGGGTCTGCGACCTCACCGTTGATGCTGCAAGGACCATGCGGCAGCTAACGGGCGTCGTGTTGGTATTCACGGTGCGCCTCCCACCGACGCCGGCTGAGGACGTTCTTGGCAATGCTGTACCGCACCCGCCCCTCGGGGTCGATGATGATCGTTGAGCCCCCATAAACTCTGATGCCATCGTGTACCCGGACCTGTGTTACTTCGGCGACCAGATCGAAGACGACTGACTCGTACGGCCCGATCCGCCGCGCTGTGCGGATCGATTCGATGCTTGCAGGACTGGCGCCCTGATCACTCGGACTCAACCCGAATACATAGGCGTAGCGCCTGTCTGTGACGATCCTGCCCAGAGCGGTGGCCTGCCTCTGAATCTCGTCAAGGCTGGCCGGAGTCGCAGGATCGCCACGGAACTGCAGTTGAGCAAACGTCAGATCGTCTATGGAGGGAATACGCATCTCGGGCGTGCCCCAGACAAGCGCGTCTTCGCTGAGCATGCTCACGCCGCTTGGGTAGATGCCCTGTTTGCGAAATGCATCGATGAACGCCTCACGATATCCGTACGGATCGTTCGGCGCAACGTCCCGATCCGCCGTGATCATCGCACGGAGGAACTCACCCAACTCCAGATCGACGGGCGGGCAGTAGTCGATAGCACGAATGCAGATGCGCAGGATCTGCTCTGCCAGTCGCGATGCGCGCTTTGCCAGCACCTCGACCAGGTCGTACGGCAGTGCACCGGGCGGAAGTACTCCCGTGCCACCCGTTGCCAGCCGGATGAAGGGTGCCGTCTTGCGACGGAATAGCGTGAGATACGCGTCGAAGACCGCTACAACCAGCCTTGATCCGCGAGTGTGCGGGTCGTCAACGTTCTCCGCCTCGACACGGACACCGCTCCGCACTCCGGTGCGCTCGGCTGCTGCAGGGATGTTGTAGCCGAGCACGCTGGCGATCTCGGTCAGCAGACTCGCGCGCGCCAGGTTCCCGCCGGCCTTCTGAATCGCGGCGCGCACTACCTCTGGATAGGTGAAGTGTTGCAGGAGTGCGACAAGGTCGGCGAAACCTTCGTGGAAAGCCTCAACGTCCGGATTCGAACGCAAGTTGAGGTGAGTGCGAAGCGCATCGAGCAGCGCATGGGCACACTCGTGTGCAATCACGTCGTGGGACAGGGCTGCGAACACGTACCGCCCGTCACCATCCTTGCTGTAGCCGAAGCGCAGTTCTCCCGTTGCCTTGTCGTAGCACGCATCCGCCACTCCGGGAACGTGAGGCCGTATTCGCAGGCGCGGTGCGTCAAAGCCCCAGAGAATCTGCCGCCCGAGCGCTTTGCGAAACGCTGCACAGATCAGCGATGCAACTGCATACGTCATCTGGTGATGGAACTTCGGGTTCGTTACCGATGGAGCGTACCCGTTCTCAATCAGGACTCGCGGGTTGTCGAGATCGGCGGGCTCGTTCTCCTGATACCCGTCGTGACAGAGAACTTCCATGGTGCTACCGACAGGGCCCGGCTTCAGCGGCTCGTACGGGACCTGAACGGTAGCTATCGCGCCTTCGAACTGAGACACCAGCGGGTCGACGGCGAAGATGCGGAGCGGACGGAAGACAGGGTCATCCGCCGTCCGCTCATAGGGAATGCAATTGGCAGGCTTGGTGATCCTGCTGCCCCATTGAAACTCCATTCGCTCTTTACCTCAGGGTTTCAAGATCAAGACTGATCTGCCGCAGGCCGGCCTGGATACGATCCACGACGTCGACGCCTCCCCCGGAGGACACAGCTTTAATTTGACCCGACGGCGCCACGCATGCCAGCAGGACATTGTTCGTGACAGCTGCATCGCAGTCAAGTTTAGGGTTCTGCCGCGGTGCGGAGCCGAACGCCCCAACCACCTGACGCTGGAAATCGGCGTGCGACATCTTGCGAAAACCGCTGCGGAGGAGCGGCACTGCCCTGCGAGTGAAATCACCCTGGCCTGCATTCTCAAGCGCTACTTCGTGGTCCTGACATGCGGAGAAGGACACGGCATAGAACCCCGGCTGCGCCCTGCTCACCGGGTGCGTGCTCCGGAACTCGCGGTACCTGTCCTTTTCGGTGTCTGTCAGTTTGAGGAAGCGCGCGTTCTCGCCCGGCGCGAAGGGCGGTCGACCTCCACCGAGCATGCGCGTGATGGTCCCCGAGTGGCAGCAGTCGATGAAGCAGGTAAGATTCACGCCGGGACTCTTTCGCGAGAAGATGAGCCTTACCTCGTCATCGATCAGGTGCCTGCCTGCCTCGTAATCGACAGGAACAAACGCCTGGTCCTCGCCTTTTTCTTCATCGCCCTCCATGTCAGGCACGTGCGTTCCGTGGCCTGCGTACTGAAAGACAATGCAGTCGCCGGACTGAGCCTCGGAGACAAGCCGCGTCAGTTCGGCCGTCATGCGGGCGTGCGTAGCCTCGCTGTTCACGAGCATGCGTACTTCATCAAAGCCGAGGTCTCGGAACGTCGACGCCCAAAGTCGTGCGTCATGGACGCAACCGTTCAGAGGGGCAGTGGGATAGGTGTCGATGCCCACACAAAGCGCAATCGTCTTACCGCCACTTCCACCGCGGCTGGGGACGGTACATCCGGCTGCGACTGCCGCAGTTGCCTGGGGCATCGAGGTGGATACGGACGGCACGGCAGGCATCGGAAACTCCATGCCCGCAAACAGATCCCGGCTGGCCTGCACGGGAAAGTCGGCCTTAAGTGGGTCCGAATCGTTCATCTTCAGCACGCGGCGAGCAATCGAGTGCATGGTGGGCCGATCGTTGTCGAAGCCGCCATGTGTTGTAGACCGGCTCGCATTTCGGCCGCTGTCGGACGAGGTCTTCGAGAAGACACAATCGCCTGCGGCGGAACTGTGCCCTGCGAGCCCGAAGGTCGCTTTCAGCTGATCGTTCTCAAGCAGGCACTCCTCCAGACCCAGGATGTCGGAACGGAACTCGAGGTTAAGCGCATTTCGAATCAGATAGAGCAGGCTCTTCCGATATACACGCGCCACGTTGTCGTCCTTCTCAAGCGCCTCGTGCATCGTGTAAATTGAGATGCGCTTTACGTAATCGCCGACGAGCGGATGCAGCTTCTCGAGAAAGTTGTTCACCCGAACAGCAGGGGCCAGGTAGTGGACCCACTCGAAGTTCGGCACGCCTGACGCCCGGCACGCGGGAAGAAAGTGGTTGTGAAAAATCGAGCCGGCACTGTGGCCACACGCATACAGTTCCACCTCCGGCCGTGAGCTGCAGAATTCGGCAAGCAGGCGTGCTGCCAGCAGGGCGCCTCCGTCTTCAGCAGTCGAAGCGGCTTCGGCACTTAGCTTCATCAGCCCCCATATACCGCTGCCAGGAACTCGAACCGCCTGCTCAATTGCAAAATCGCTGGTGAAATCGAAGAAATCACGCGTAACACCACGGCCGAAGAAGGGCAGCAATGTTTCGAGCAGCCCCGATTCCCAAATAAAGTGGATTGGATAGCATCCATTGGACAGCCACCATTTGTGCTGCAGATGTGCAATGCCGAGGCCCTTTGCTTCGCTCACCAGCCCGCCGTGCGCCCAGAGCACAATCCGCAGCGGATCACCTTGGGGCTTCGAATCATAGGCACGCACCAGATGCTCACGGAAAATCGCTTCAACGTGGCCCTTCGATGTGTTGAAGATGCCTCCTTTCGAGAGCCGGCCCTGACGGAGATTGATGGCGTAAGGCCGCAGTTCTTCCAACTCGTCCGACGTTAGGTCACGGTCACCCCCGCGTGCACCGGACGGAACACCTTCGCCACGCATCATCAGGATCGTGTCCCGGTCCGCAAGTTCCTCTGGAGGCTCAGCATCAGATTCCAGATCGCGCGCCCCGCCCGTAGTCGCGCGCAACGAATCCACCAGGTCGCTAATCCGTGAAGAGTTCGGAGCGCCGAGACGCGCCGACTCGGGAAAAGGCCCGCGCTCGCCGCCGGTGCCTGACGACAGATCACGCCGTGCGCTCATCGCCGCCTCGACCTCACCGCAGAAGCCGTCATAGTCGAGGCCCGAGCCCGGACACGTCTTGGACGACATGTGGTTGTGGAATCGCAGACTGCTTACCGGCAAGCCGAAAAACCGCAGAAGTGTAGCGACTGTTTCAATAGCACTGCTGCGTTGCGGATCGATGAACGGATCCTTGCCGCTGTCGAAATCACCGACCATCTCGATCATAAACGGGCCGGCGATATTGTTGCCATTAAAGCCCCGTGCGGAAGCGGGCCTGCGATTCCAGTCGCGCCCGGTCCATAAAGATCCGGAAGGCGCCAGCGTCAAATGCTGTGCAAGCCCGCCAAATCCCTGTTCCGTATGGAAGCGGTCCATGCTCTCGATTGACGTAAGTCCGCGAAATTGAGAGTGATTGGGACGCCATGTATGGTGCAGGTGGACGTTCGTGATTCTGCGCTGGAATGGAAATGCCGCGAGCAGGGAGGCAAGTTCCTGGGGAAAGAATTCTCTGAAATTGGTCGGCATATGCGCTCGTCTTGTGACAACATCATAAGCGCAAACGGCAGGGCCGCAGGGGACAACGGCGACGGTGTGACGTGAATAAAATCGAGGAGGGCCAATGCGGCCCCCCTCATGAGTGGAGAAGAGCTTACTTTCTGAGAATTGCGTTAACGTTTACAGTTCCGTTCGGCTGAACCATCAAATCGCGGCTCCATGCGGCAGAGCCATGCTTCACCTGAACCTTGTGTACTCCAGGCGCAAGCTTCGTGGACGCCGGAGTGCTGCCCACGAAAACGCCATCCACCTCTACTTCGGCGCCGGGCAAATCGGACGTAATGTTCACCGTCGCCAGCTCGGCGGGCGTCGCGGCAGCCGGGACCACCTGCTGCTGTGCGGCGAGCATGACCTGAGGCTGGGTGGCGAGCGTCTGCGGCGGCGCAGGAGCGACAGGGCCGGAGACGGTGGCACCGCCGGTGTCATGATCCTGATCCGTGAAAACCTCGAAAACGATCCCCTTGTTGATGTTTATGTCTTTGCCCTTGCGCATCAGGAAAAAGGGTGCGGCAGGCCAGAACAGGACGGCGGCGCCGGCTGTCATGATGCCCGTGGACATGCCCTTTCCTTCACCCTGCTTCTTATTCATGTGGTAGCGCAACGGAACGAACGCTCCGTCCGCTGCACGCACCTTGTCGACCGAGAAATCGAGCTTCCCGGAGCGACCCATGCTTCTTTTGCCCTGTGCCATGACGATGGTGCCGAGCACCGGCGCGCCCTGCGGAATGACGACCACCCCGTTAATACGGACCGGGTCAGTGACCGACAGCTGCACCTGCTGTCCTTCTTCAGCTGTTGCCGACGAGATCGTCTGCTCGAGGCGGCAGCTGAGCTTTGTACCGTTCGGAATGGTGACACCCGCCCAGGCGACCTGTCCGGCTGCGAGAGCGCTCAGTGCGCTCATCAGAAATCTGCTTGTCCTCATGTTCTCCCGTCCATCATCCGATGAATTTGCGCAGCTTGCTATTCCCCAATCTGCGCGCCAGTAGTAGTCGCGCAGACTGCACTTCGAGTGGATCACCCAGGTTCCAAAAGAATGACGGGACACGTATAATACCGGCAATGGCCGCTGCTCCGGACCGATTCGCGCCCGAACTGGTCGACCTGACGCGCATCGCCCTCCCGGATCTTGAGGAGCTGCTCCGGGAGGAGTGCATGTCCTGGAGGACGGCCCTCCACTGGGACTTTGAGCCCTCCGCTGAACTCGTGCGGCGCTTTGTGCGGATCCACGCATTGAGTGGGTACGCACTGGTTCTGGCCGGGCGCGTGGTGGGCTACGGCTATTACGTTTGCGAGGACGGCAAAGGGCTGATCGGCGATCTCTACCTGATTCGGGCGTTTGACACGGCAGCGAACGCCGGCATCCTGCTGAGTGCGCTCCTCGGCGGCCTGTTCCGGACGCCCGGCATTCGGCGGATCGAAGCGCAGATGATGCTCGTCCACGGCGCTTTTGACCGTACGACCCCTTATTCGCGTTATGCTCAGGCATTTTCGCGCGTGCTGATGCTGGCCGAGACCGGCCTGACTGATGAGCTCCCGGCGCACGACATCGGTTCACATCGCCTGCTTACCTGGGACTCGGCCCTCCACGACGAGGCCGCCATGGCGATCGCCTCGTCCTATCAGGGCCATGTCGACGCACGCATTAACGACCAGTACCGGACGTGGCTGGGCGCGCGCCGATTTCTGGCGAATGTAATTCAGTATCCGGGGTGTGGCGTCTTCCAGGAATCCGCGTCACTGCTCGCTGTCGATGCCGACGATCGGGTAAAGGGAGTAGTTCTCAGCAGCGTAGTCGCACAGGAGACGGGACACATCACCCAGATCTGCGTCACGCCGGAGGTGCGCGGCACAGGGCTGGGCTATGAACTCCTGAGGCACGCCCTCGCGAGCCTTTCAACCCTCGGCTGCGCCAAGGCAAGTCTCACGGTCACAGCATCGAACACGGAAGCGATCCGACTGTACCAGCGCGTCGGATTTCGTTCGGCCCGGCGGTTCTCTGCTTACGTTTGGGAAGGGTTCTGACCAGCGCTAACGTTGCGGCGGCCGAAG
>DASQEG010000469.1:0-9244 GCA_035633775.1 Bryobacteraceae bacterium | reverse complement strand
AAATCCCATCTGCAGCAGATGTCGAACTCCGTGTGCCTGGTCCTCCAGCTCCTGTTTCCCAAGTCTTCGGTAGAGCTTTGTTTCGAACGCCTGTCCCCTTCCCGCTGTGCCACGGTTGTCGAGCTGCCAAACGACATAGCCTGCCTGCGCGAACGCCTGCTGCGCCGTAAGTCCCATCCAGACATCGAGCACGTCCTGCGCGTGGGGTCCGCCGTATGCGAGTACGATGGCCGGATACTTTTTCGAGGAGTCAAAGTTCGACGGACGAATCAGTCTTGCATAGAGTGTCTCGCCATCTGCGGCTTTCAACGTGAGGATCTCGGGCCTAATGTATATGTACTCTGTTGACGCGGGTGGTACGGCGACGATGATGTCCAACTGCTCACCGCTGACGGAGTGGAGCGTCTTGCGCGTGGGATCTGCCGAGGTGCTCCACGTATCGATATAGTATTGCGGCGATTTTGCGGGCATCGACACCTGATGAACGCCGGCGGCCTTCGTAATCAGGTTGCGGGTTCCTCCGCCGAGAGGCACGGTCCAAAGGTCGACACCGACAGGCGTGCGCTCGCGTGATTCGAAGTACACGAGCTTCTGCCTGCGATCGACAGCCACCACGGATTTGATCTCGAAGTTACCGGAGGTGAGCTGGGTGACCTGCTTGCCGCTCTCATCGAACACATACAGGTGCCGGTAGCCGGAGCGTTCACTCGACCATACAAACTTCTCGCCGTCGAGGAAATGCAGGTCATTCGAGATGTCGATCCAGTGCGGATCGGTTTCGGTAAGAACGGTCCGTGCTTCCCCGGAATCTCCGGCAACAAAGACCAGGTCGAGACGATTCTGAACACGGTTCAGGCGCTGAACAGCGATCCGCCTCGAGTCTGGAAGCCATTGCACACGCGCAAGCAGCGAATCGTTTCCCCCGTTGATGTCCATCCAGCGCACCTGCCCACCGTCAGCCGCAACGACGCCCAGCTTTACGTCGGCATTCGGTGTCCCGGCTTTCGGGTATCGCTGCGGCTCGTAGATGGCTTCAACGGGAACGAGGTGGGCATGCGGGTAGACAACCTGACGACTGACATCGAACTGGAGGAACGCGATCGTACGGCTGTCGGGAGACCACCAGTGGGCTGTTCCGAGATCCAGTTCCTCGGGGTAAACCCAGTCCGTGCGCCCGTTCCAGACCGTGGCAGAGCTGCCGCTGGTCAGCTTGCGAGCCAATCCGCCGGCTGTTGGAAGCACCCAAACTTCGTTGCCGCGAATAAATGACACAGACTTTCCATCGGGCGAAAGCTTGGGGTCGCGCTCAGCCTCTGCCGTCGAGGTCAGCTGTCGAATCTTTGCCGAAACAACATCAACGGTAAACAGGTCCTGCCCGACAGAAACGAGAAACGTACGCCCGTCAGGGAACCACTGCAGCTGATGCTCGGTGACGCGACGATTCTCCCAGGTGAACGCAGGTTCGGAGGGAACTTTAGCGGCCTGACCTTCGAGCGCCTCTGTAGCAACGACTCTGCGGCGGCTGCGGCTCCTGATGTCATAGACGTGGAGCCCGTCTTTGTGCCGCCATGCAAAAGACATGCCGTCGGGAGCCCAAACGGGTGTCGCAACGGGCGCGGGATGGGCAGGCGGCTGAGCCGCGACTTCCGGTGTAACAACCTTCAGCTGCGCGAACGCAGGAGCGGCACAAGCGAAGCAAAAAACAACGAAACTGCGCACGAGATTACCGTAACCCACTCCGGCCTGACGGTAGTCAGCGGCGACCGCGTACCAGCATGGCGGACGCTCCCGATTCGCCCGTCTCCGTCCATGAGACGAAGATCCGGCCTGAGAGGCCGAGGGCAACAGACGGATAAACTGCGTTGCCCTTGCTGATGGGAACACGGACTAAAGGCGAGACGCCTGCGGGGGAAACTTCACGATAGAAGACCGCCATCTTGCCCCAGCCATTGCGAACAGCGGCATCACGGGCCTGGAATACGATTGCGAGCTTGCCGTCCTCTGAGACAGCCTGCGGATGGGTGGGATCCGTCGTCCCAGCGGAGAGCAGCTGTTTGGCTGAGAAGCGCTCGCCCCCGTCGGAGGAACGTGCCATGTAGATCCCTGGCTTATCCCCGGCCTCGGTGAACCATACGGCGTAAAGAGTGTCGCCGATAGCGGCAAGCGAGGCGCCAACATGCGGACAGCCGTTGATCTTCCAGCCATCTCTTGACACTGCCACCGGCTGGCCCCAGGTCGCGCCTTTGTCCACAGAATTGGCAATGTAGATGTCCCGGAGGTCGCCGGTATCCACGCCGCGCCAGGACACATGCACCCTGTCTCCCGTGAACGCAATCGATGCACGACAGCACGGGCAGACGCTCTGCGCGACTCGCACGCCGGTCGTCCAGGTCCCGCCCGCATCAGACGATCGACTCACGTACAACCCCGATGTCCCCCCGGTGTGACCGTGATGCCCGCCTGCGTGCTCAGAGTCCCGGGCATCGAGCCAGGCCACATAGATTGCACCATCGGGACCAACCGCTGCACCCTGAAACGAATGCGAGATCGGCTGCCGATGATCGTTGACGGTCACAGCTTCGGTCCAGCGCGGCTGCATGGAGGGCGATCGTGCAAACCGCAGGTGGGACGCACCTGTTTCGCCTGGCTGGCGGGCATTCCAGACCGCGTAGAGCATCGAGCCGTCAGGCGACGAGAGCAGGAAGGGACTGTTCTCGCCATGATCGCTGACCTCACCGGCAACTGAGTTGACCCGAAGAGGCTCGCTCCAGCTGTCTCCCAGGTCCTGCGACGCAGTGAAGATCAGGTCAAATCCCTTGCCGCCGGCAGACGGCCTGGTCGTAAGCATCTGCAATCCATGCTGACGTCGGGTCAGAAGCTTCGGGCTCCGACCGGCCGTCACCATGCGCGGCTCACTTTCGAACTGTACGCGCGGCACCCCCGTCCTGGCAGTAGCGGCAAGTACCGTCCCCGAACATGCCGAAAGGATCGTTCGTCTGGTAAGAGTGGTCACGTCAATCAGTCCTTTCAGAAGGTGAGTCTGGCCGCGATCTGAATCTGCCGCGGGTCAAGTGCGCTCGTCGCCTGTCCGAACGTAGGGCTGGCGAGCACGCCATCAGGAGGGTTGTAGTTCGTAGTGTTCGCGACGTTGAACGCTTCCGCGCGAAATTGCAGGCGAACGGTGTCTGCGATAGCGAACCCCTTTCCCACGCTCACGTTCCAGCTCACGAGCGAATCGCCGGATTCCGTGTTGCGCCCTATCGTGCCGAACTGGCCGGGCGCGGGCATCAAAGCGGCCGGAGTGATGCCCGGCGCAAGTGCGATGGCCTGCCGCTGCGACGGCGTACGCATCAGGGATCCCGGAATGTGAGTCGCCCGGTTGCTGTTGTTTCCGTCAGGAGTGTCGGTACCAGAGAAAACACTAAATGGCCGACCAGACTGGAGTGTGGTCAGTCCCTGTATGCTCCAGCCGGTCAGGAAGATGTTCCGGGACAGCGCAGGTATGTCGTAAACCCATGCAAACGTCGCGGCATGGGGCAGATCGAAATCGCTGCGGCCGCGATTCAGGCGCCAGTTCCGCTCGTCAAGTGCAAGCAATCCGCGCTCGATTCCCGTGTTGGAGCTCGGAAAGTCGCTGACTTCATCGAGAAACCTGCTCCACGTGTACGCCGCGCGAACGGTCAGTTGCTTCCACTGAGTGTTGAAGGACGTTTGCAGACCGTTGTAGCTTGAGGCCGTTGCCGTCTCGAGTCGGTTCACGACACCGACGGACGGATCAGGCCGCTGAGACTGCGGCAGTCCGTCTCCGCCGTTCGGGCGTGAAACGCGGGGCAGCTTGCGACCGAGCGTCCCGACCCAGCCGATCGAGACTGTCGTTTGTGAATTCACTACCTGGCGCTCCAGAGTGAGGTTCATGTGCTGCGAGTAGGGCTGCCGAAGCTCCCGATCGGGCAACACGAGCCCGCTCGGAATCGCCTGGCGAGCATTGGCGAGAAGATCGGGGAACGTTGGCGAGACGGCGTTGTAGCTGGCGATCAGCGGAGGATTGAATCTGGTCAACCCGACGAAACTAAGTTCGAGTACGTTGTAGTACAGGCCGTAGCCGCCTCGAAGTACCGTGCGCCTGTCGCGTCCCAGACTCCACGCGAAACCGGAGCGTGGTGCGATGTTGTTCCTGTCGGGACGATAGCGGTATCTCTCATCAATCAGGCCGTTCACTTCGCCGGGAACCGAATTGTACTCATATCGAACACCCAGGTTGACAGTCAGGGCGTCATTGACGCGCCAGTCGTCCTGCAGGTAAATGTTGAACTCAGTCGCACGCAGTCCGAGGTATGGATTTCCGGTGTTGCGCGTGTAGGACACAGCACGTCCACCAAGGAAGTCAGCCATCGAGTTGAATCGCAAGGCGCCCGTAAACGAAGGTGCCTGCGTACCGCTGTTCAGATGCAGCCGCCGCAACGCGACGCCCGTTTTCCACGAGTGACGGCCAGCAACGAGGGTGAAATCATCGGTGACCTGATAATTATTTTGAGCATTTTGCCTGGCCATAAACGCAAACTGACCAAGTTGTGACAGGCCTGTCACGTTTACTGTGCCAACGAGGCCGTTAACAGCCGGATCGCCCAGGCCGACAGCATCGAGAAGTGTGTCGTTCAGGGTGAAGCGAGTGTAGTTGAGGCGGAGTTCATTTACCGCGGCCGCACCAGGTACAAATGTGTGCTGGACTGAGTGCCCCTGCGGGACCACCGTCGTGTTGTAACGCTGCTGTGCAGCACCAGCTACGCCGCGATTCTCTGAAGCGAGGACGGTGGAACGCACCGTGATCTGCTGGGCAGCACTGATCTGATGATCCAGCCGCAGCACCATGCTGTGCTGATCGCCGGCGGTTCCAACATTTGCGCGGTAGAGGTTCGTTCCAAGGTTGGGCTCCGGATACAGTTCCACAAGTCGAGCGACGGCCGGTACCGCTGAAGACCGTAGTGCGAGAGGGACCGTCTGGACCGTAGTAGCGCTCGTTTGACGCCGGGTAAGCCATTCGGAGTTGACAAAGAAGAAGGTCGTATCACGCCGAACGGGTCCACCGAGATTCGCTCCAAACTGATTCGAACGCAGGGGCGGGCGGAACGAGTCGAAGGTATTCCTCGCGTCGAGGGCGCTGTTGCGGAGGTACTCGTAGAGCAGCCCGTTCCAGCTGTTACTGCCGCGGCGAGTGACGATGCTGATGACACTGCCGCTTTGCCGCCCGTACTCTGCCTTGAAGTTATGCGTCAGCACCTGCATGCCAGCGATGGCTTCGGTGGAAATCAGCTGCTCGCTCGCACCCCGCCCCATGAGCAGGCCGCCTTCGACCTCGTTGAAATCGTTCGAATCGATGAGGTAGTTGTTGTTGCGATTCCGCGAGCCGCTTACTGCGAAGGGCCTGTGGGCTGCGGTCGAAGGAGCAACGCCCGGGGCAAGGTACACCTGAGTCCTGAAGTTCCTCCCCACGCCGCCCGACACCATCGGCAGCTCCGACATGAGGGTCTGGTTGATGGATGCGCTTCGACTACTTGTCTCGCTATCCAGTGCTGGTGCCGCTGCGACCACGGTCACAGAGTCCGCTCGACCGGCCGGTTTCAGCACGATGCTGACGGCGCGAGTTTCACCAACCGTCAGCTCGATACCTGCTAACTCCGCAGGTTCGAACTCGGGCGCGCTGACAGTGAGGCGGTAAGTCCCCGGTGCAAGCGAGGCAGCGCGCCAGCGGCCGTCCGTATCGGATACCAGCACCGTCGTCCTACCGCCATTCGCGTCGATCAGAGTAATTGCGGCTCTCTGGACGGGTAGCCGCTGGAGATCTTCAACGGTTCCGCTCAGTGCGGCACCGATGCTCTGAGCCTGAAGGCTCCACGCACATGACAGCGCAAGACACAGCATGCACCGTACTGACATAACACTCCTCCTCTGCAGTTTCGGATGTCGAGGAACTACAGCAAGGAGAAAGGTGGAGGGCGCTGGAACTGCTGCGAGCGATCATGCGGGGCAAAGCTGCGTTTCTGCTCCGCCTGGACTTTGATTGCGCTAACCGGCGGGGGCGCAACGCCAGTGCTAGAGATGACACCGGCGTTAGTAAGAAACGCTGAGGCTGCACCTCCCGGGCATACGGGCGCGCATGACATCGTGGAGCGCAGGGCCGGGCTCTGCGAAGCTGCGGCTTTCGAACGCTTGCAGCACGATGCTCTGCCCGCTGCACGTTTGCAGCAGGCCATCTCGCATGCAGGCGTCGACGTAAGCGCGAGCACCGGTGACGCGGCGACCAGACACAACACGCCCAGCAGCAGGGAGGCCAGGTACCTTCGGGCTCGCAGGGCTTTGCGCAACGGCAGCACGATCAGTCGACCATTGTACAGGAAGTACACGAGTGTTACGTTGAACGGAATGTCTGGAAGCAGGCTGGAGGAGTTGCGGCGAAGGCACGCAGGTGCCGAAGAGGGCGGCGGAGAACAGCGCCGTCAACGGCAGCACGCCGAAGGAAAGCTGTCGGCGCGCGAGCGTATCGATCTGCTGCTCGATGAGGGCACGTTCGAAGAGATCGACAAGCTGGTCCGTCATCGCTGCCGTGATTTCGGAATGGAGCAGCAAGTCATCGATGGCGACGGCATCGTGACAGGCTACGGACAAATCCACGGAAGGCCGGCATATGTTTTTGCGCAGGACTTCACGGTCTTTGGCGGCTCCCTCTCGGAAACAAACGCGCAGAAGGTCGTCAAGCTCATGGACCTGGCTCTTAAAACCGGGGCGCCAATCATCGGGTTGAATGACTCCGGTGGAGCGCGTATTCAGGAAGGGGTGCTATCGCTGGGAGGGTACGCCGATATCTTTCTTCGCAACACAATGGCGAGCGGAGTGGTGCCGCAGATCTCCGCCATCATGGGGCCGTGCGCCGGAGGAGCCGTGTATTCACCGGCGTTGACAGACTTTGTCTTCATGGTGGAGGGCACCAGCCACATGTTCGTGACTGGCCCTGATGTAATCCGCTCCGTGACCCATGAAGACGTGAGCAAAGAGCATCTGGGAGGTGCCGCTACCCACAACACGTTAAGCGGCGTTGCGCATTTCCAGGTTGCGGATGACGTTGCATGCCTGCGTGAGATCCGCGAGCTATTGTCCTATCTCCCGCAGAACAACCGCGAGGATCCGCCGCGAATTGATTCGAACGATGAAGAAACTCGTGAAGATGCGGCACTCGACAGCCTTGTGCCGCAGGAGTCCAACGTCCCCTACGACATTCGTGACGTAATCCGACTCATCGTGGACAACGGCACGTTATTCGAAGTGCAAGCGCAGTACGCCGAGAACATCGTCGTCGGGTTTTCGCGTCTGGATGGCAAACCTGTGGGCATTGTGGCGAATCAGCCGGCTGTGCTCGCCGGCTGTCTGGACATCAACTCATCGAGCAAGGCGGCTCGTTTTGTCAGGTTCTGCGATGCGTTCAACATCCCGATCATCACGTTCGAGGATGTTCCGGGATTCTTGCCAGGAACCGCACAGGAGTTCGGGGGCATCATTCGGCACGGGGCCAAATTGCTCTACGCGTATGCAGAGGCAACAGTCCCGAAGATCACGGTCATCACCCGCAAGGCCTACGGCGGCGCTTATTGTGTCATGGGCTCGAAGCATCTGCGAACCGACATCAACTACGCCTGGCCAGCGGCTGAGATTGCCGTCATGGGTGCAGAAGGAGCCGTGAACATCGTGTACAGGAGGGAGGCCGTCAACGACGAGGACCTGCGCCAGCAAAAGATCCATGAGTACAAGGACAGGTTCGCCAATCCGTTTGCAGCAGCCGAACGAGGGTTCATTGACGACGTGATCGAGCCGAGGCAGACTCGCCCGCGTCTGATCCGGGCCCTGCGGTTGCTTGAGACGAAGGTGGACAGCACGCCGCGCCGGAAGCACGGAAACATCCCGTTGTAAGGGTCGCCATGGACCCGTTCACATTCAGTCAGAATTTAAGAAGCCCTTGATATTCCTCTACTTACAGGAATTTCCGATTGAGTGGGAGCACGGGCGCATGGGTGTCCTGAGCTAACCTGACAGCGGCATTTGCCACGTGCCCTTCGTTTGGGCCGATCGCTTCGGGAGGATGCTCGTAAACATGCCCGTAATCAGAGGCACGCTGCTGACGCTACTGGCAAGCAGCCTGTGCATGTCCGCACCACAACTCACTTCGATTCGCGACGTGCTCTTCAGAGCTGACGGTACGCGTTTTGAAGGAGTGGCTCAGATCGAATGGAAGTCATTTCGGGCCGCGGATGGCACTGAAGTTCCACAGAACAAAGTTGACGTCCGAATTCGAAATGGCGTCGTCAGTGTTGATCTCGTTCCGACAACAAACGCACTGACCCCTATGTACTACACCGTCCGATTCAATGCGGACGGTCGCACGCAGTTCCTGGAATACTGGTCAATTCCTCAGCACGCCGCTCCGCTGAAGCTTCGGGACGTTCGGACCGGGCCCATCACAGGTGGAGCTCTGACAAGCACTCCGGTAACAATGGCCGTGCAGGACATCTCCGGCCTGCGGACGGAACTTGACTTGAGACCTCAGCGAGGTTCCAGCTGGATCACCGGAAGGACAGCCGTGATCGGTGCATCGGGTGGCATCGAGGGTGTCATCGGAGACCCATCAAACTGCGTGCGCGTGGACGGCACAGCGACGCCGTGCGGAACGGGCGGCAGTGTGGTCACGTTCATCGACAACGAGGTCCCAGCGGGATCCTTGAACGGCAGCAACGGAGTATTTACACTCACGACTGCACCGGCGCCGGCGAGCAGCCTCGCGCTCTACCGAAACGGGCTGCTACAGCGAGTGGGTGTCAATTACGAAATCGCAGGCTCCACGATTACGTTCACGACTGGAAACATTCCAGGCAGCGGAGATGTCCTGCTATCCAGTTATCGCGTCGGCGGAAACTCGAGCAGTGCCTACATTGACATGGAAGCTCCGACCGGAGCAGTCAATGGCACCAACACGCAATTCGCTCTGTCGCAAGCTCCTGCCCCGGCCGGAAGTCTGCATCTCTACCGCAATGGCCTGCTGCAGAAACAGGGATTTGATTACAACCTGTGGGGCAACGTCATCACGTTCGTGCCCGGCGCGACGCCGGGCATTGGGGATACCCTGCTGGCCAACTACCGCAAGTAAGGCAGTCAGCCAAGGTACTGCTTTAGGTCCGGGTTGATCTGACTCTGGACCTCG
>DASQEG010000468.1:0-3360 GCA_035633775.1 Bryobacteraceae bacterium | reverse complement strand
CGATGCAGGCATGAACGACCTATGTGGGGAGTTATTCCCGCGGCAGGAAAAGGAAGCCGCATTCAGCCACTCGCGTTCTCCAAGGAACTGCTGCCCGTGGGCAGCCGCATCGATGATGGTTCGGAGCGTCCCCTGGCGGTTAGTGAATACCTGGTTGAGCGCATGATCGCAGGCGGAGCGACGCGCATTTGCTTCGTGGTCTCTCCGGGCAAAACCGACATTCTCGAGTATTACGGAAATCGTGTGTACTCGGCCGATGTTTGCTACACCGTGCAGACCGAAGCTCGCGGGCTGTGTGACGCTTTGTTCCGTGCCCTGCCATTCATGGCCGACGGCGAAGACATCCTGTTCGGGTTGCCCGACACCGTATGGTTTCCGGAGAACGGTTTCACTTACCTGCCGGACAGAATGCTCTCATTCCTCCTGTTTCCAGTCGAACAGCCGCAGTTCTTCGACGCCGTAGTCACGAGCGAAAACGGTAACGTGCGTGAGATTCAGGTGAAGCATCCGTCACCGTCCTCAAAGTGGGTTTGGGGCGCCTTCAAGATGCCGGTTGCGATCTTCCGTGAACTTCACGACCTGTGGTTGAAACGTGATCGAAAAGATGAGTACCTGGGCACCCTCGTAAACGAGTGGCTTTCGCAAGGCGGGGAAGCACTGGGAGTACACGCTGGCGAGCAGTACGTGGACGTGGGGACAGTACATGGTTACAGACATGCCATCAACTTGCTCGGAGCTGCCTATGAGCGCGCCTGAACAGATTGCAGCCAAAGTAAAAGAACTCGGATCGTGGTTCCACAACATCAATCTGGGCGGAGTGCAGACGGCCCCCGACCATTTCCTCGGCGATTATCCAGCAGTCAAGTGGAAAGGCTTCTCCCATGCTATTCCGGCCGACCTGACGGGCAAGTCCGTCCTTGACATCGGCTGCAACGCCGGTTTCTACTCACTCGAGATGAAGCGCCGGGGCGCGGCCCGTGTTCTTGGCGTGGACAGCGATGACGATTACCTCGCTCAGGCCCGTTATGCGGCGGAGGTGAGCGGGCTCGACATCGAGTACCGCCGCATGAACGTCTACGACCTTTCGACACTTGGCGAGCGGTTCGATGTCGTGCTTTTCATGGGTGTCCTGTATCACCTGAGGCATCCTTTGCTGGCACTCGACATTCTGCACGATCACGTCACCTCGGATGTGCTGGTGTTTCAGTCGATGCAGCGCGGTTCCCCGGACGTGGCGACACTCGAGGAAGACTATCATTTCTGGGAAACGGAGATCTTCGATAAACCCGACTTCCCGAAAATGTTTTTTGTCGAGAAGAACTACTCGGGTGACTGGACGAACTGGTGGATCCCAAATCGAGCGTGCGTGGAGGCAATGCTGCGCAGCTCAGGGTTCGACATCATCGAGCACCCCGAAGCCGAAGTTTACATTTGCCGGCGGCGCGAGACACGCTCGCTGGAGTCTGCGTATGGCCACATTTGACCGGAGGACCTTTACAGCTTGCCCATCGATTCGGTAATGATCTGGAACGAGCCGAACAACAAGAGTCACTGGGATTTCGAGACCGCCGATCCGGGCTGGCAGATCTTTTCCCGCATGGTTGACGCGGCGGCTGTCGCAGTGAAGGCCGAGAACTCAACGTTGCCCTGCGTTCTTGGCGGAATTTCGCCGATCGATCCCAACTTCGTTCAGCTGTTGGAACGGCAGGGCGGGTTGCGCAACCTGGACGTCATCGCTGTTCATGGGTTTCCCCTCGACTGGAATCACTGGACGATTCACGAGTGGCCCGAAAAGCTGAACGAGATCAGGGCTGTGACTTCGCTCCCTGTCTGGGTCTCAGAAGTTGGCGTTTCGACATTCGGTGCCGAGGAGGTCCAGGACTGGGGCTTACAGCGGACTGCGGAACTGCTCGGAGGACAGCTGCCGAAGGTCCACTGGTATAGCCTCTTCGACCTGCCGCGTGCGTGGCCGGCAACTACCCGGCACCGGGAAGCAGAGGGCTCCGCGTACTATCGGCACTTCTATATGGGGCTGGTCCGGGAGGACGGAACCCTGAAGATTGCGTACAAGCGATTCTCGAGGTTCACTCCGGAGCTGGGCATTTGCCAGTGGTTTCACTTTGAGGATCACCGGCTGGAAGACGGGGTGCGACTGTTGAAAGACTTGGGGGTTACCTACCTGCGTACAGGCCTGAGCTGGGCCGACTGGTATCGTCCGAATGCCGAACAGTGGTTCGATCGGCAGATGAAGGCCCTGGAATCCTTCAACGTGACAGTTACGTACTGTTTCACGCCGGAGCACAAAGGTATTCAACCTCATTACACGAGCCCGCCCCAGAACGTCGATGAGTTCGCTGAGTTCTGCAGCGTGATGACGCGCCGCTATGCCCGATGATTGTGTACGGTGAGCGTGAAGAGCTGCTTCGAACTGAGTCGTTGATTCGTGAACAGCTGGACGACATTCGATACGGGCAGATCGAGGCAGGGATCCTGGACGCGATCTTCCCCGAGTGTGATGGCGTCAATACCTTGTCCGGCAAACTGCGCAGGATCGCGATCGACCGCAATTACGAGTCTCTCGTTGAACTCAACCTGCCCGAGCAGATCAGGGTGCGGCCGCAGGAAGGGTTCGCCTACTATGCGTTGTATCCCGACCAATACGCACGTGCTGCCCGGCGCTTCAAGCGCGAGCAGCAGCCCTCGCGATGTACGGTCATAGGCATTCGCAGCATTGGGACCACGCTGGCGGCTGAGGTGGTGCGGGCACTTGGCTGCGCATGTGAGTCGTGGACTGTTCGCCCGCACGGTCACCCATTTGACCGGCGCGTATGTTTACACCCCGACCTGCAGGTGCGCGTGGGGGATTGGCATCTCGTCGTGGATGAGGGGCCAGGGATTAGTGGTTCGTCCTTCGCGGCCGTCGCGGATGCTCTGAATGAGCGCGGCGTGCCGGACGAGCGCATCGTATTCTTCCCGAGCTATGAACCCGATCGCGAGGCGCTGTGTTCCGAGAGGGCAAGGGCTCGATGGTACCGGCACAGGATCTATGTAGAGCCCTTCGATGAGGCAGGTCTCATTCCGTCAGGAGCTCGGGACCTGAGCGGTGGTGCGTGGAGAGAAGTGGTGGGCCTCGACGTTCCCGTGCAGCCGTCGCATGAACGCCGCAAATACCTTCACGAGGGCAGGCTTTTGAAGTTCGCCGGCCTTGGCCGTTATGGCGAGAGCAAACTGCGACGTGCGCATGCGCTCGTTAGGTTCGTTCCGCAAGCCGAGAAGCTCGAGAATGGGTTCCTGGTGACCTCGTGGGTGCCGGGCGTTCCCGCCGCGATCGTGGATCCTGGCCTGCTTTGGTCCATGGCG
>DASQEG010000467.1:0-3173 GCA_035633775.1 Bryobacteraceae bacterium | reverse complement strand
CAGCACAGACTTGTCGGCCCTAAACGGGTATAGCCCGCTGCCAGCTATGCTGAAATGCCTGCGCCGGTGAGCGTTCTGACTGGGAGCTTGAATGAGAACAAGGAGCCGTACGGTAAGGCGGCAACCGCTTCCTCGACGCGCTCTCAAATGCGGCGAAGACACGTTGCCTAACCAAGCCCACTTGGCGCACATCGAAGAACCTGCACGATCGGCTGAAGCTGTCGAAGCCGCGATCTCCGGCACGTCCCTAGCATGAAGCTGCCTGTCCTGATCGCCATCTGGTAGTCCGTCAGTCTCGCAGCGCGGGGTAGTGCTCGCGCAGCATTATGAGGGCGTCGTCCTGGACCTGCAGATCAGGCCGGTCGGTTCGGTGCGATCTTGAGGCGTCCGGGTCACAAGCTTATTCGTAGTCGATGCTTATGGCAGTCGCGGCGGCAGCCGATCACGGCTGACGAGCGCATCTGCCGGTCAGCTCGTAAGCTTACGCCGCAGAAAGTCCCGGACATGAGCCGCGATCTCGCGGCAGTGCGTCTCGAGCGCGAAGTGTCCTGCGTCGAGGAGATGGACCTCGGCCTCAGGCGGGTCCTTCCGATACGCCTCGGCCCCGGCCGGAATGAACGCAGGATCATGGCGGCCCCAGACCGCGAGAAGCGGCGGCCGATGCTCGCGGAAATAGGCCTGAAAGGCCGGGTACAGCGCCACGTTGCTGCGATAGTCGAGGATCAGGTCCAGCTGGATTTCCTCCGCGCCGGGTCGCGCCATATAGGCGATGTCGAGTTCATAGCCGTCGGGCGAAAGCAGCTCCGGATCGCTGCCAGTGCCATATTGCCACTTCCGGATCGTCGCCGGCGACAGCGACGCGCGGCACGCTTCGCGATTGGTAGCGCTCGGGTCTCGCCAATAGGCTTGCCAGGCCCCCCACTCGTCGCTGAAACCGTCCACATAGGCGTTACCGTTTTGCGAAATGATCGCGGTGACGCGTTCAGGGTGCTTCATTGCCACACGAAGCCCAGTGGGAGCCCCATAGTCGAAGATGTAAATCGCATAGCGGCGCAGCCCGAGTGCGTCGACGAACCCATCGATGACCTCTGCGAGGGCATCGAAGCTGTAGGTGAACTCGCCGGGTGAAGGCGCCTTGGTTTGGCCGAAGCCCGGCAGATCCGGCGCGATCAGACGGTATTGGTCAGCGAGTTCCGGGATCAGGTCCCGGAACATGTGGCTGGCGGATGGGAACCCGTGGAGCAGCAGCAGGACCGGCGCATCCGCCGGACCAGCTTCCCGGTAGAAGACCTCTACCTCGCCAACTTTCCGCGTGCGGTAATGGGTTACGGCCATTGGATCTCTCTTCTGGTCAATCTGCCGCGACCTGCTTCTCTCCGTCCCAGAGCGACCGACTCCGTCTGCAGGGGCAATGTCAGTGCGGTCTGACCCCATGATTGATAGCAGGTCTGCGCCAGGTGAACGTCGCCGAGCCGGACGCGAAGATGAGCGGCTCGAAGCATTCCGGTCCAAGGTGATTCACCTCCGTACCGGATCGCAACAGGTCGCGTGCCTTGCCGCGTCGCCGGCGCGAATAACCTCGCGACAGTCACGCTGCGCCTCCTCCGGCAGGACCGTCCAACCGAAGGATCTGCCCGCCGATCCGGTGGAAGCGCGCGAAATAGGCTTCGGGCTCGAGCAGCTGGTACGGAAGGTACAACCCGGGCGGAACCGGGGGCTTGCCGTCAAGGCCGAGCAGCCGTTCGAGCAGCAACGCGATGCCGAGCCCCGTCAGCGGCATCTGTCCCTCGGGGTGAATGACGGCGTGGCGGGTCCTGAGTGATTGTCCGGCGTGGTCGTGTCCGGAGAGCTCAATGATGATCTCGGTCGAGAATGGCTCTCCACGCCGCCGGGTGGAACTCGTCCCGACAGCGAGATGGAAGTCGAGGTTCGGCGCCTGCGTCGCGGTCGCGAGCCCGATCACGTCGTTGACCGAGAAGGCGGAGGCCTCCGTTTCTGTTCCGTCAGCCGCGCGGAAGCTTGTCTTGAGATCATCGCCCATGCGCCAAGCGAAAACGCCGTCTCGGCGCACCAGCGCCGCTGGCATGACCGCCGTCTGCCGATCCAAGTCCGCGTTGCCTGCAGGACCGGTGGTATCGTGCTCGTCCAGCAACGCACCGATGGTGATGTGGTCGATCCGGCCGAATACCTTGGCGAACGTCAGCGTCGGCACGGTCGTGGCGCCGACCAGCCATTCGGTGCCGAGCACGACTGGCGACGAGTCGGGCCGCTGCGTGTAGGCGGCGACTTCCGGGCCCATTTCAAAGAGGCCAAGTGAAATGCTGAGATGTGGCACACCGCGGGCTTGAGCGAAGCGGAGCGTGGCGAGACGCTGGTCCGTGAAGAATACCACCACGGCACTGACGGCGTGGTCGCCCAGCCCGAGATCATCCACACGGAGGTCGACGGTCACGGCCTCTGCCAAGCCAACGGCAGCGGCCGCCTCTTCCGCTTTTCCGCGATCCCGTCCGCCGATCAGAAGCGGAAGCTCCGGGTGCGCTTCCCGCAGAAGGCGTGCCGTCCAACGACCGACCTTGCCGGAACCTCCGACAAGCAGGATGGGTTTTGTCGACATCGGTGTGCTCCTTGAACGACTCTCATGTAGTGCGGTATGACCGAGTCCCTTTACTCCGGCGAGAACCATTCTCCGCGATTAACGATTCGCGGCACCAGGCCCAGCTCTTTGGCTCTTTCCAGGAAACGCTCTTCTGCTCGGGGCGTCTCCATGTACTCCGGCGGTTTGTGAAGCAAGCCATAGTGAATTGGAACGGCCGTTCGAGCCCGCAGGATCTGGGCGGCAACTGCGGCTTGTTCCGGCAGCATCGCGGCCTCGAACGGGCTTGGCGGCTGCACGTGTGGTAGTTCGACTACAGGTCCGTTGATTGGAAGGAACGCGACGTCGATCGAGCCCACGGCACGTGCGATGGCCCACCAGTAGCCGTGGAATAAGGTGTCGCCGGCATGAAGGATGCGTGTCCCGCCGCTTTCGACTATCCCGCAGCGTTGCGGGTCACCGAATCCATCCACAGACGGTGCGCCAATGATGCGAAACGGACCTGCGGTACGCTCCTCCCACGGCTGCACGATGTCGGTCTCGAGACCCATGGCGTGGAACTGCGCTTCTGCACGCTCGG
>DASQEG010000466.1:0-1661 GCA_035633775.1 Bryobacteraceae bacterium | reverse complement strand
CGTTTGTGTTGTTGAAGCTATAGGCGGACTTACCGCCGTAATTGTTATGAGACTGCCACGTGGTTACGCTGGACTGGAACAAAAGCTCGGAAGTGCGGGTGTCGTCCCTTACGACGAAGCCAATAAAGATCGAACGATCAGACTGGTTGGTCAAGTGCGCTTGATGCCTGTTCGACGGAGGTTTGATTCCGGGTAATGCATAAGCTGAATTAGTCTGCTCGTGACCGTATTGGGGAGAGGCGGGTTGCAACTTAGCCGCGCATGTAGAGTCCCCCGCGACCGGCAAGAACAGCGCCCGGTTTATGCGGTTGTCGCACGGAAACGCTGCTGCGTTACCACGGCTCGACCAGGGGGCAGACTCTACTGGCGGAGGCTCTTAATTTTCTGCTGGCTTCCGACTCCTGTGGTCCGTTCCCAGGATCCGTAAGTCGGATTCGGCAGCATGAACCAGCGCTCACCCCAGTAAGTGGCATAATCGGCCACGAAACTGGCCCGTGGCTCAGCCCGGAAGGGCAGCGTGACAAAATCGTTCAGGTCATCCCCGAACATCAGCAGAACGCGCCCGAGCTGAGCGGCACGTGCACGCCGAGGTGACTTGTCGCCCGTCTCCTTACGACACAGCAGCCGATGTGGTGCAAACGGCAACTGGTGGGCCTTCAGGACGGCAACTGTCGGATCATCCGGGCTGTCGGCATTGCACTGACGATTCGTGATATAGAACGGGGTCACGCCACGGCCGTGAGCGTATGCGAGAAAGTCGCGGGCTCCGGGCACCAGTTGCGCGCGCCTCTCGGCAACCCACGCGTTCCAACCTTCTTCTGTGAAAGCCCTGTTCTTCACAACATTGCGAGCCTGCAGGGCACTGTTATCGAGTACTGTCTCATCGAGATCCAGGATGACGATCGGCGCTTTGTCGCCGAATCCCGAAGACAACTCCGCAGACTGTTCGAGTGCGGCGGTCCAGCGCGGGTCGGCCAGAGCCCGATCAAGGCTGATTCGGGCCGAACGGTACGTCTGCCGTGCGACGGCCTGATATTCGGCCGCCGTCTGCATCCAGGAGACTGCGTTAAGGTTTTCTGTGCCCTGAGCCTTCAGGACAGCAGCTGCTACCGCACAGCACAAGATGGCACGCATGGACGGATTGAAACACGTACTGCAGAGCAACCTGGACGATCCGTGACGTATCATCCGACCGCGACGCACTGCTGAAGAGGTCCCAGTGGCGAGCTAGTACGAACCCGCGTGTCGTTTCAGGATTTGCGGAAGGTTGGTGGAAAAAGCAGACCGCGCCATGACCATGTCGGCCCCGGCGTCATGGGCCCGCTGCTTCAGTTCGCCCTGCACATGGGAGACGAAGGCGATGATCGGAATGCGGCCAAATTCTTTGATTTTCGGGATAAGTGAGATCGGATCAACGGAGTTGACGTTCAGGTCAAGGATCAGCAGCATCGGTTTTTCGGCAGCTGCGGAGAGTGCGTCAGCTTCCGACTTCACGAACTGGACCTGTAGTCCGTTGCGCTTCGCTGCGTCGTTGATCTTGACAGTAAACAGCAAGTCCTCGAGCACAGCGAGAACTTTCCGGTTCCCGGTTTGAGCCATAGTTGAGCCGATCAGGTGTTTCGAAGCCAGGCGTGGCGGGGATCATCAGCCCAGGCCCCATA
>DASQEG010000465.1:0-2701 GCA_035633775.1 Bryobacteraceae bacterium | reverse complement strand
ATGCCGCGAGGAGTGATCATCAGACCGGCATACAGGAACCCAGTGAACGGTGTCTCCTCGGACATCATCTGGCGAAGGGCAGGGTCGATGACCGTACGAGCGACTTCGTTATGCTGATCCTCCGTCAGGATGCGCCCATCCCGGTAGGCGCCCATCCCACCGGTGTTCGGGCCCTGGTCACGGTCGAAGATGGCCTTATGGTCCTGCGTTGGAGCAAATGGAACGAACTGTCGTCCGTCGCTGAGCACGATGAAGCTGACCTCTTCACCTTCGAGAAACTCCTCGATCACCACCCGCGAGCCACTTAGGAGGACCGGCAACGCCTGTTCAGCTTCCTGCCGTGTTTGCGCGACAATCACGCCTTTACCTGCAGCGAGTCCGTCAGCCTTCAGGACAACCGGCGCCCCAAACTCATGCAGCGCCTTCATTCCTTCTACGGCCGACTCAACGGTGCGGTGCCGGGCCGTCGGAATACCGGCCCGCAACATGAGATCCTTCGCGTACGATTTGCTGCCTTCTATGCGCGCCGCAGCAGCTGTCGGCCCCACGATGGGCATCCTTTCCGCGCGGAACAGATCCACGACTCCGGCTACGAGGGGTGCTTCAGGCCCGACGACTGTGTAGTCGACTGCATATTCGCGAGCGACCCTCAACCACTGCTGCGGGTCCGATGCGGGAACGCACGTTGCAACGCGGCTTGCGCCCGGGTTGCCGGGAGACGCGATAACCGCCGAAACGGACGGCGACTGAGCCAGGCGCCAGGCGAGCGCGTGCTCGCGGCCGCCGCTCCCGATAACGAGAACCTTCATCGAAGTAAGTCGTCAGTGTAGCCAATGAAGGCCGAGTAGCTGGCGCGAAGCGTGCCCTTCGCGGGCAGCCATCGATAGCCCGGCACCCCGAACAGCGATCCGCGATCGATCATGGCCCGCCTTGACTCCGCTTGCGGCGAGACTCCAAATTCCATGCCGCGGGTGATTGCCGTGCCGTTCCAGGGCGCACTCTGGCGGAAGCAGTTTTCCTCCCAGATCCCGAGCCACGGAAAATCTTCGCGCTTCCACCGGTACCCGAACACGAGTGCTCCGCTGGTTGCGTGGAATGACGCATTCTCCAGTGCCGGGTCCATGAGGTGCGTGGTGAACCCAGCCGAGGAGGACAGCTCGGTGTATGTGCGCAGGTCGTACACTCCGCCTCCGCGGAGTGGAGCCTGCGGCCAGTCGAACTCCACGCCACGATCGAATAAGGTGCCGAACTCACCGTCGTAGGTGCGCGAACGCGTGGCCGTAAGCTCGAAAGCTGTACGCCCGCGTTCGAGGAAAGGTGGCCCCAGCGTCACGTGCTGCGTCCATGCGATCGGGCGGTCCCATGCGGACTCGCTGATCACTGCCTCGTCGATCCTAACCTCGGACGCGTTGTCGAGAGTCAGCGTTCGTTCGAATCGCATCGAGGACAGCGGCATCGTACAGACGCACCGCATCGTCGTTCCGTCGCTTTGAATGTCATAAGGCAGCACAGACGCTTCCCCATGGACCGTGACGCCGGCCGCCGCTTCGTCCTCCGATGGGCCGCCGAACAGGTCGACGCAGACGTTATGCCCCATGATCCCGGCGAGGAGCTTACTTTCAGCATTGAGACCGTACTCGGGATGCAGCCGTTCCTCATATGAAGAAGGCTCGATGGAGGGCCAGCCGGGCGTCCACAGCGGGTTTGTCTGCGTGGCTTTATGCAGGATCTCCGCGATGTGCCCGCCTTCGATCAGCACCGTCACGCGCAGGTGCTCATTTTCGATCTGAACCGCCCTGCGATTCCGATATACGCACTCGGTTGTCATACGATGAGAACTTGCCCCGCATTCTATCGTCCTCAGGTGACGGCAGCCTCAACTGGTCCCATGTCTACGTAGGGATGGCGTTGACAACGCTGGCGACGCTGGTGCTGGAGCTCTCGCTGACCCGCATCTTCTCGGTGGTGTTCTACTACCACTTCGCGTTTCTCGCCATCTCGATAGCCTTGTTCGGGCTTGGCGCGGGCGGCGTGTTGTCGTACCTGGTTCCGCTCCGGGGTGCGGCGCTGTTCCGTCGTTTGGGTTCGCTTGCGATCGCGATCAGCGTGACGGTCGTGCTCGCACTGGTGTTTCTGCTCACGCGCGGCGAACCGGACACAGCCACCATAGCGGTGATTTACTTCGTCACAGCAGCGCCGTTTGTGCTGGCAGGCATGGTTGTTTCGCTCGTCATTTCAGAGACGATCGATCGCGTGGACCGGGTTTACTTCTTCGACCTGCTTGGAGCAGCCGGCGGTTGTCTGGTTCTGGTGCCCTTCCTAAACGTGTTCGGCGGGCCCAACACAGTGGTCGTGGCAGCGATTCTGTTCGCCGCTTCGGCTGCGATCTGGTTCAACCTGGGTGGAAGCTCCATTGGCCGCGCGGCAGGGGTGGTGGTGGCCCTTGCACTCGTCTCGCTCGCGACGGTCAACATGCGGTGGCCGATGCTTGACGTCACCTTCGCCAAAGGACAGAAGCTGGCGAATGAGGTTTGGGTGAAGTGGAACAGCTTCTCCCGCATTGCTCTTGCACCCGAGAAGAGTTCGGACATGGTGCTGATCGTGATCGATGCGGACGCATCTACGGGCATTGCGAAGTTTGATTTCGACAAACTGACCGAGCGGGACCGCCGCGATCTGACGCTTCAGGGTCCGGGATTTC
>DASQEG010000464.1:0-2497 GCA_035633775.1 Bryobacteraceae bacterium | reverse complement strand
CCTCTGAGCTAAACTGGCTGTAAATCGTCATGCGAAGAGTTCTTACGGCAGCGCTGTTCGTGTGTCTGGGGACTGCGCCGATTGTTGCCAGGCCGAAACGCGCTCGTAACGTAATTCTTTTCCTGGCCGATGCCGGCGGTGTTGCGACCCTCAACGCAGCGAGTCTGCACGGGTACAACGGTCCGCAGAAACTGTTCGTGCAGACGTGGCCTCACGTTGGTCTTTCCGATACTTCACCGGAGGGCAGGTGGGTTACCGATTCGGCGGCAGGCATGACTGCGATCGTGACCGGTCATAAAACGAAGAATGGTGTCATCAGCCAGGCGCCGAATGCGATTCGCGGCAAGGCGGATGGAACACCATTAAAGACCATCCTCGAAGAAGCCGAGGAACGCGGGTTGTCGACAGGGGTGCTGTCGAACGTCACGATTACAGATGCAACTCCGGCGGCCTGCTATGCCCATGCGCATGACCGCCGACTGTGGGGAGAGATCTTTCTTCAACTGTTTCAGCCACGGTACGGCGACGGTGTCGACGTTCTCTTCGGACCCGGTCGTAAGGCCATCAACGACCGGCTGCAGAAACTTGGATATGAGATCGAGCAGGCGGGGGACAAAAATGGGCGGCCTGTCTACCGGTCACTCGGGGAAGTACCGGACGGCGCCACTCGTGCGCTGGTTGTGGCTGACGGCCAGTTCGAACTGAACGAAGCCGCCAAACGCGCCATTCGCATGTTGTCGTCGAACAGGAAAGGGTACTTCCTGATGATTGAGTCCGACGCTCACACCAACAACATTCGTGCGGGACTGGACCGGCTGGTTGCTTTTGACAAGCTGATTCGGGAGATTGCAGCTATGGTTGGCGATGACACGCTGCTGCTCTTTACCGCAGATCATTCCTTCGACTTTCGTGTGTTCAGCGGCGGACCGGACAAGCCTCTGCTGGATGGTCTCGAAGCCGTGCAGCAGAGCAACTCCATGCGCACGTCCGCATTACGGATGGACAATGCACACACCGCCGAAGAGGTCGTGGTGGCCGCGCGCGGTCCCGGTGCAGAGCGGATTCGAGGTTTTCTCCCCAATACCGCTTTGTATCGCGTCATGCGGGAGGCGTTCCGCTGGCGTTGAGCTAAGCGACGCAAAGGGGCGGAGCGGCGCTGCATGCCGCTCTGTTTTTGCGTAAGATGAAGGTATGTGGTGGCCATGGAAGAAGAAGAAGGAGCAGAAGCACTACCACGTTGACTGGGAAGGCAGGACCGTGGTGGACACCAGGGCACTGCTCGCCTCACCGGACGTGCAGGCAACGCTGGCGAGAATGGAAGAACTCGGCTTTTTCAGGCCCGAGCCGATCCGAAGGCACACTCAAAAGCCATAGCAGGCGGATGCCGGAAGGACTCCTTGTTCTGCCGCTGACCGGCGGCTTTCTGCTGATTCACCTGTGCCACTATTTCCGGTTCACTGCGCAGCGATACGACGGGTACCGCCTTCTCCTCGCGTCGGCCGTTGCAGGAATCCTCCTTCTTGCGCTGGGCCGCCTCATTGTAGTTATTGCTTCAGCCATCCCTGTCCTCAATGCCTGGGCTGGTAACGTGTGGCCCGCATTCTCGCCCTTCCCGCACTCCGATAGTTGTGTGTGGTCACTGGGTCTGGGTCCGCTGGTCGCGGCTGCTGTCAATCTTGTATACGACAAGGAAGCTGCCAAGGCGCGGGAGGTCAGCGGCTCGGGGATTCTTACGCAGCTGCTTGATAAGAGTGCGCGCGAAAAGCGGCTGATCTCCATTACGCTCGACACGCGTAAGTGGTATGTCGGGTACGTATCCGAAACACCCAATTTCAAGCTCGACGAGGAGCATGTACGCCTGCTTCCGTTGTTGAGCGGGTACCGTGACAAAGATACTCTGAAAGCGGTGCGGACGACGAACTACCGGGAATTGTTGAAGCGCACGCGCGAGGACGATCTCTGGATCACGCTGCCCATTGCCGGCCTGAAATCTGCCAACTTTTTCGATCCCGAACGTTACGAAGAGTTCTTTGCCGGCGGGCCGGAGGGTCCTGATGGAAGTGCGAGTGTCGATAAGCTGCCGGAGCATCTCCCGCGAACTCCGTAACAGACCGTGGCCTTGGATCACCAGATGAAGTCTTTCGCCTCTTCCCGTCGCGAGTAGCCGTCCAGCACGTGCACGACCCGCACCTTCTTCAGCCTGGATGGGGAAAGCTGCCCCAGCGGCACATATAGGATCTGATGTCCCATGCGCGCTGCAATGGCACGAAAGATCGTTCTTGGCGGCCGCGGTGCGACATAGACCACGATCCGCCCGACTGAATAATCAATGCCCGCCAGCAGCAGGCGTTCGGCCTTCGTCTCTGCGAAGTCGTAGTCGCGGTCCGTCCAGACATCCATCATTCGCCGCGGCGGCAGCGACATAAGAAACCCGCCGTACTCGGCGCGACCGATGCCCGGACCCACCATCTGGTCGAAAGGATCCGTCGAGTAGAAC
>DASQEG010000463.1:0-5267 GCA_035633775.1 Bryobacteraceae bacterium | reverse complement strand
CAGCTGTAGGGGTTTGTTCATCAGGAGTCGTTAGTGTCAAGTTCCGGTAGACCGGACTTGACAGGCGAAAATCGCCTACACCCGACACGCGACCGGTGAGGTTCACGCAGCACGAACCGTTCTAGAAGGCCGTGCTCGCGGCATTTCTGCCGAGACGCCCAACCGCCAGATCCCCCGCATTTTAGCGGGCTGCATCTCTACGCATGTCTCGTACTGCCATGTTCTGGCAGCTTTATCACGAAATGCAATGCAGGCTCTGCTCATCCCCAACGTGTTGCGTCCCAGATGCGCGGAGCACTTTAGCACTTTTCCTGCTGGACAGCGCCTTCCCATGTGACTGCGGCCTCGAAGGCCGCGAGCAAGGAGATAACCTCATGACCAAACTACGATCCATACTGCTGGCTTTCTGCACACTACCGCTGGCCACGCAGGCACAAGTGGAGCCGCAGGCCGGCAGCTGGAAAACCTGGGTGATTGCCTCCGGCACAGAGTTCCGAGTTCCGCCTCCACCTGACACGGCGGCGACACGAGTGGAACTCGACTGGCTTCGAGACTTCTCGGCGCAAACAGATCGCCGCATTCCGGACATCACCCGTTTCTGGAATGCAGGTCCGCCATCCTATCGCTGGATGGAAATCATCACCGATCGTTTTCTGGAAGGGCGGTTCCCCGGATTGTCCGGGAACCGAGCCTACGCGTATACGTCGATGGCGATGTACGACGCCACGGTCGCAGCCTGGGAGTCGAAGTACTTCTACAATCGGAGGCGTCCAAGCCAGGTCGACTCTCGAATCAAGCCGAAGGTCGACGTGCCCGACAGCCCGTCGTACCCGTCGGACTACGCCGCGACCGCCGGTGCTGCTGCCACAGTGCTCGGCTACTTCTTCCCGGACGAGGCGCGGAGGCTTCAAGAACTCGCCGAGGAGGCCGCTCGTTCGCGTCTGTTCGCCGGCGTCGAGCATCCCAGCGACTACCTCGCGGGTCTGGAACTAGGCCGGCAAATCGGAGCACGAGTCCTTCAGCGCGCACGCGCCGACGGATCGGACGTCCCCTGGACGGGCGCGGTTCCGACGGGGCCGTGCATGTGGGTCGGGACCAATCCAGGCAACGTGGCCGCCATCAGCTGGCGCCCCATTCTGCTGAGCTCGCCCGCCGAGTTCCGTTCGGCTCCTCCTCCCCCGTGCACGTCCGAAGCGGTACGGGCCGACCTGGCCAGAGTTCGCGAGTACCAGCGAACCTTCACCAGCAACTACAAGGCGTTCATGTGGCAGAGCCCGGATGGCGTTCAGCCGTGGCCGATCGTGCGCATGAATCGCTTCGTGCTCGAAGACAACCTGGAGGCAAATCCTCCCCGTGCGGCGCGCGCCTACGCGCTGGTCGCGACCGCCGGTCTGGACGCATTCATCGCCAGCCAGGACGCCAAGTACACCTACTGGTACCCGCGGCCGCACATGGTAGATCCGGCGATCACACCGGTGTTCCCCGTGCCGAATTTTCCGAGCTACCCCTCGAACCACTCCGCATACTCGACTGCGATGGGGGAAATCGTCGCATACCTGTTCCCGACTCGCGCCGACTCGATTCGCGCCACTGCCAAGGAGGCCGGAGACTCGCGCATCTGGGCCGGGATCCACTTTCACATGGATAACGACGCAGGTGTCGTACTGGGCAGGAGGGTCGCCGCAAAATTCATCGGCCGGGCGGAAACCGACGGCTCTCAATGATTGGCATGATGCCGGCTTAACTACACCTCCTGGAGAGAGCCATGTCAGATTTCGAAGTGACTGCGGAGTACGACGCGTCCGACGACGCCACTGAACAGGAACGCGCCCTGAAGATAGCGCAAACCGCGTTTGGCCCGCTGAGTCTCGCGACTGCAGCAGTCCTCGTCAAACTCGGCGGAGCGTATCGCTCCGCCGGGCGCCTGGTGGAAGCTCAAAGAGCGTATGTGCGGGCTCTCGAGATCACTGAGGAAACGCTGGGGCCGGAGCATTTCCAAATCGCCGACATCTACCACAGGCTTGCGGAACTCGAACTTGCCCGTGGCCGCTTTGTCACCGGGGAACCCTACGCCCGGCGGTCCCTGGAACTCTGTCGTCAGAACGGCGAAGCCTCCGAAGGAGAGCTCACCGCCAAGATGCAGCTTCTTGCGGCTCTGCTGGCGGCACAAGGCCGCTCAGTCTGATCTGGAACCTGAAAAGTAGCGCCGGATACGGCATGATAGGGAGATTCGTCGGTCCCCCGCCGGTTCTCGGCCTGGGACAGGTAGAGGAAGCATTGGATACGCAGGCACGCAACGCGACGGGCAACATCACTCAGTTGCTGGTAGCCTGGGGCAACGGCGATCAGGCTGCGCTGGGAGCGCTTGCGCCTCACATTCAGGGGGAACTGCACCGTCTGGCTTTGCACTACATGGCTGGAGAACGGCCGGGGCATGTGCTCCAGGCTACCGCGCTGGTAAACGAGGCGTACCTCCGGCTTGTCGACTGGCAGCATGTCGAGTGGAAGAACCGGGCTCACTTCTTCGGCGTTGCAGCACAGATGATGCGCCGCATCCTCGTCGACTTCGCGCGTTCCCGGGACCGGGTGAAACGAGGCGGACAGGCGTTGGAGGTGTCTCTCTCCGAGGCCGCCAACGCATCGGACACGGAAAAAGTCGACGTCATCGCGTTGGATGAAGCTTTGAAGTCTCTCGAAGAGCTCGATCCGCGGCAAAGTCGCGTGATCGAGTTGCGCGACTTCGGCGGGCTCAGCCTCGAGGAGACGGCGGAAGCCTTGCGCGTCTCGGTTGCAACCGTCAGAAGGGATTGGACCCTTGCGCGTGCTTGGCTCTTCCGCGAGTTAAGCAGGAAAGGCGCAGGATGACCCCGCAGCGGTACCGGCAAATCGGCGACATTTTCCATCGCGCGCACGAACTCGAGGAGGAAGAGCGACGCCGCTTTCTCGAACACGCATGCGAGGGCGATGAAGATCTTCTGCAGCAAGTCGAGTCGCTTCTCGTGGCGAACCAACAGGCGGGAAGTTTCATAGAAGCGCCGACGGTCGGAGTGACATGCGTTCAGAATGGATTCCTACCGGCCGGGCGTGCCGTTGAGCACTATACAATCTGCTCACTGCTAGGCGCCGGAGGAATGGGGCAGGTCTATCTGGCGACTGACTCACGGCTGGACCGAAACGTCGCGCTCAAGCTTCTCCCACGAACCAGCGGCAGCAATCCGGACCTGGCCCGGCGATTCGGACGTGAAGCGCGCGCCGCCTCCGCGCTGAACCATCCGAATCTCGTTACGGTGTATGACGTCGGCACGTGCGAAGACGGCCAGTTCATCGTCATGGAGTACGTACAGGGGCAGACGCTGAGGACGTTGCTCGAACAGGGCTCGCTGCTGTGTTCGCTGACCGACTACGGGCTTCAAATGGCGAAAGGGTTGAGCGCAGCGCACGGCAGCGGCATCACGCATCGCGACATTAAGCCCGAGAACATCATCGTGCGGCCGGACGGGCAGATCAAGATACTGGATTTTGGTCTGGCGAGGCTGGTGCGCCCGGAGAGAAACGGGGAAGCGCTGTTCAAGACCGGCACGGCGGCCGGGCAGATCCTCGGAACGGTGCGCTACATGTCCCCTGAACAGGCCCGAGGCGCTGAACCCGAGTCCCCATCCGACGTCTTCTCGCTGGGCGTGGTTTTCTATGAGATGGCCGCCGGCCGCCACCCGTTCGAATCCGACACCTTGCTGGGCGCGCTTCATGCCACACTGACTCAGGATCCCGCGGCGCCGTCCCGGTGGAATGCTTCCGTCAGTTCACATCTGGATCGATTGATCCTCAGCATGCTGGAGAAGGATCCCGCGAAACGGCTGAGCATCGCAGCCGTAGCAGCATCGCTGAGCCGGACGGCAGACTCCCCCGGACATTTCGATCAACGCCCGATTCCATTCGCTCTGCCGGTGCAGCGGACGCCATTCATTGGCCGCGACAGCGAGTTGGCGCGCATCCGGGATCTCCTGCTTGATCCCGCCCTTCATCTGATGACATTGACCGGCCCTGGAGGGACGGGGAAAACACGCCTCGCTCTGGAGGCAGCTGCCGAATCGAGCGACTCCTTCAGCGGAGGCGTCCACTTCGTCGATCTCGCTCCGCTGACGGACGCGAGACTGGTTACCCCCGCCATCGCGAAAGCACTCGGTGTGAAGGAAACCCCTGGACAGGACTTGTCCCACGCCGTCCGCGAGCGTCTCTGCTCAGCAGGACGCGTGCTGCTGGTGCTGGACAACTTCGAACACGTTATCGACGCGGCTGCCTCTGTCGGTGATCTGTTGCGAGCGTGTTCCCATCTCGTCGTTCTGGTGACAAGTCGTGTGGCGCTTCGCGTGTATGGGGAACAGGAGTTTCCGGTACCGGCGCTTCCGCTGCCGGATCCGAAACTGATTCCCTCGCCGGAGACCCTCGCCGGCTTCGCTTCCGTGGCCCTGTTCGTTCAGCGGGCAGCCGCCACACGGCCGGATTTTCGCTTAACGCCGGAAAACGCGGCGGCGGTGGGTGAACTCTGCCGGCGTCTTGACGGACTGCCGCTCGCAATCGAACTGGCTGCTGCACGCGTCAAGATCCTGCCACCCGGCAGCCTGCTCGCCCGCATCGAAAGCCGGCTGGAGTTGCTCACCGGCGGCGCTCGCGATGTGCCCGAGAGGCAGCAAACGCTGCGGCGGACGATCGACTGGAGCTATGAACTTCTGACTCCGAGCGAGCGCACACTGTTCGCGCGGCTTTCGGTCTTTGCAGGCGGCTGCACGCTGGAGGCCGTGGAGGCAGTCTGCAACACGAGAGAGGACCTGGAGGTGAACGTCTTCGACGGCGTGGCATCGCTGGTCGACAAGAGCCTTTTGAAACAAGTCACGGACGAGGAAGCCGAGCCTCGCTTCGTACTGCTGGAAACCATCCGCGAGTACGCTCGCGAGCGTTTACGCACCAGCGGCCAGGCAGAGGAGGTGGCGCGGTCCCACGCAGCGTACTTTATGGTCTTGTGCGAAGACGTGGGCAGCATGGATGCTTCGGAACGGCGCTCCTGGTTTCGCAGGGTGGAACTCGAAAACGACAACATCCGAGCCGCGATCCGCCACCTCATTGCGACCGGAAGCGCCGAATGGGCGTTGCGCCTCGGAGCCGCTCAGCATTGGTTCTGGGAACAACAAGAGTTGTTCACGGAAGCACGCCAAACGCTGGAGGAGATCCTGCATATGCCTGGAGCGGAGCATTCGACTGCGTACCGCGCG
>DASQEG010000462.1:0-2021 GCA_035633775.1 Bryobacteraceae bacterium | reverse complement strand
TCGCGCAGGATTACGAGTTCATCCGCAAGCAGATGAGCGAAGCCTGGAAAGGCTGAACTGTCTGCGTTGTACGGTTCCCCTCAGGGGGCAGTCAGGCCCGGTACACTTCGCACGAACAGCAGTCGCTGCAGCAGCTGCACTTTTGGCACAGATGGTTCTCACAGGCATCCTTCGTGCAGGCCACGCAGATGTCGCGCGACGGCTCATTGCAGATGCTGCACGTAAATGAATAGTCGACTACCGGGGCAGCCGGTTTCGGGTCCGGCCGGACCGGCGTTCCGCCGGCGGGGCCGGCACTGGGTTCGTCAGCATCCCACGACAACGCTGGGCCTCCTGATTGGCAATTTGAAACTCCTGCTCGCGCACCACGGCGACGTCACGAATATGCTGTCTCAGTCTCTCACGATGGCTGGTATTCGCCGCCATAGCAGTGGTGACCGTGTTCGCGAACTCCTCACTCTGCCACTTCCGCGCGCCGTCCCGCAGAGAGCCCACCAGCAACTCCATCCGCTCGAGCTGGAACATCACTTCGATGGCAGCGGACAGCAGTTCCGGCTGTCGCGCCAGCTTATCCGTCGCGGCCGACAGATGCTGGAAAGCCTCCTGTGCGGACATCAGCTGTCTTCGGTAGACTTCCGGGGCACCCCGGCCGATCCAGTGATCGACGTCCATACGCCTCAGCAGTGATTCATAGCCGGCGACGTCCCGCACCAGGTCATTCAGATGAGCACGAACGTCCCACTCCGGTGCGACAGAAACCGATTCCGCCCCGGATGATGCCTGCGCGTGCAGCACTGCAGCGGAAGCGATCAGGGCCGTAAACAGGACTCCGGCGGCTCGCATCACAGACGCCAGTGTCGCACGGGGATTTAGAAGTCAGGAGCGGGCGGCGGTGGCGGCGGCTCGGAATTTCCCGTGTCGCCCGGCAGCGGTGCAGGACCGGACGGTCCGCCCCCAACGCCTCCACCTCCGGGAGTTGGCGTCGGATTGCGAAGCAGGATGCGATACAAGGCCTCGGCCACTGCGTTGAGGCCGTGGCGCACGGCTGCATCGCGGTTCGGCGCGACTTTGGCGAGCGGCTGATCTCGATAAACCCGCAGGTACTCGCCGCCGGCAACCAGCTTCGGCTCTTTTGAAGGAAGCAGTGCGTGCTCCACCGCAACCAGCCCTTCCTGTACGGACACGAGCGTGGAGTCGCCGTCCTCGACCGCAACGTCGAAAACGGTACCCCGGACCGAGATTACGGCGGTCGGCGTACGGACGCGGTTGTGATTTGGTGCACCGCCGCTGAGCTTCTCAATGTGGATCTTTACGCGGCCGAGCCACAGGTCCAGCAGGTCATGCCAGTTGCCCGGATTCGCTCGGAAGGTCACGCGCGAGTTTGGGTAAACCTCGAACGTGCTGCCATCGGCGACCCGGAAGACAGCAAAGCCGTCCGCTCCGGTGATCACGATCTGCCTTGGTTCAACGGTGCTGCCGGCCTGCAGGGCCCAGGGCGTGGAATCCTTGAGAACGGATACCTGCCCGGTCAGTTGAAGGACCTGAGCTGCAGTTCCAGCCGGGTTTGCCGATTGTGCAGAACAGATGATGACCGTGGCTGCCAAAAATAGCCAGCCTGCGACGAAGTGCCGGAATCCGGTCATGCTCAGGCCTCCAGTCTACCACGCAAATTGCAGGCAATATGAGGGCCTGAACCGAATATGAATCGACAAAGTCGGTGCTTTGAATGAGATGCAGCCTGCGCGGCAGGTGCACCCGGAGTACAATGGTCACATCTGTGTGTCGTAGAGCCACAGCCTGGCTGATCATGTGTGCGGCCGTGGCTGCTGCTCAGGTCGATTTTCGGCCTGAGTGGCGCCGCATCGGTACTGGCGTGCTTGATCTCGGACTGGCGTCATCCGCCGGCGGACCCGTGGACCGTGTCTGGTACTCGGCCGATGGCGAGACCCTGCTCGCACGCGGCGAGACGTCCGGAAAGATATGGAGCACGGCGGACGGCGAACGCTGGAGTATCGCGGCAG
>DASQEG010000461.1:0-5310 GCA_035633775.1 Bryobacteraceae bacterium | reverse complement strand
TCGCACAATCGCTCCGTCAGACTGTTGCTGAAGCTCTGCTCCTGCGGCAGAACGAAGAGATCACAAGGTTAAACACGGAGCTGTCGCGCAGCAACATCGAGCTGGACTCATTTGCGTACGCCGCAAGTCACGATCTGCAGGAGCCGGTTAGGACTGTTCGGGCGTATTCGCAGCTACTCAGCCGCCGCGCCTCGACGCAGCTCGATGAATCCGGGCGCGAGATGCTCAAGGTTATCGAGAATGGCGCCGCACGCATGGGAACTCTCATCGCCGCACTGCTCGCCTACGGCCAGGTTGGCGGAAGTGCGCGGCGAGAACCTCAGGCCGTGAACTTGCAGCATGTTCTCAACCTTGTGCTGATGAACCTGGAGGAGTCGATTCGCACATCGGGTGCAGTTGTCACTCACGACAGCCTGCCTGTCGTACAGGGCGATCCGGACCAGCTGATGCAATTGCTGCAGAATCTGTTGGCAAACTCGATAAAGTATCGAAAGACTGACGAAGCGGCGCGCATTCATATCTCGGCTGTACTGCAGGGCTCCAACTGGCGCCTGGGCGTCTGCGATAACGGCGAAGGTATCAGCCCCCAACATCTCCAAACGGTATTCGGTGCCTTCAAACGGCTCCACGGCCGGGATATTCCAGGCACCGGCATCGGACTCGCGCTCTGCAAGCGCATCGTGGAGCACCATGGCGGGCAGATCTGGGCCGAGAGTGGGGGCAAGGGTCAGGGTGCTGAGTTCTACTTCACACTCCCGAAGAGCGCGTAAGGATGAACATCCTCCTGCGCCTGAAGCATGACACCGCCGACCTGCATGAGCGCGTGGAACGGCACATCCCGATTTTCTCGCCGCAATTCGATTTATCCGCGTACATTACGCTGATCGAGCGCTTTTATGGGTACTGGGCACCTCTGGAAGAGCAGCTCCTTAAGGTGGATGGCCTGTGCGATCCTCCACTGGTCTTGCCCGAGCGACTGAAGACGCATCTGCTTTCAGCCGATCTGCAGCGCTTCGGCGTTAACCCGCATGATCTGCCGACATGCTCAGCGTTGCCCGATGTAAGCACGTTTCCGCGTGCGTGCGGCTGCCTGTACGTGCTTGAAGGCTCCACGCTCGGCTCCCAAGTGATTGCGAGGCAGCTTCGGCAGGCACTCGATCTGGACCGTGAAAATGGTGCATCGTACTTCAATGCCTACGGACCTGAGACGGGCGCACGCTGGAGAACCTTTCGTGAGTTCGTTGAGGCGCGGACGTCGCCCGAATTCATTGCGCCGACCGTCGCCGCGGCACGTGAGACCTTCGCATCTCTGGACTGCTGGCTGACGGCGATATCTTAGACAGATGCCGTTCTGGCTTCTGCTTCTGCCCATCGCGCTGAGCCTTCAAGCGCAGACGACCGAAGACGAAGGCTTCGAGCCTGTGCGCGAACACGCGCGATCTGTTGTTTCGACCAGGTACGGAATCGTTGCCAGCAGCCATACGCTGGCTTCTGCTGCAGGCGTCAAGATCCTCGAAGCCGGCGGGAATGCCATTGACGCTGCAATCGCGACTAACGCCGTGATGGGACTTGTCGAGCCCACCGGAAACGGCATTGGCGGCGATCTCTTCGCAATCGTGTACGAGGCGAAGACGGGCAAGCTCCACGGACTGAATGCCAGCGGCTGGGCCCCGACCGGACTGACGCCCGAGTTCCTGAAGACAAAGAACGAGTCAAAGATGCCGGAGCGCGGCATCTGGTCCGTCACGGTTCCGGGGGCGGTAGCCGGCTGGGATGCGCTGCACGGCCGCTTCGGCCGCATGAAATGGGCCGAACTTTTCGCCCCGGCTATCTTCTACTCCGAGGAAGGCTTCCCCGTTACCGAGATCATCGGCCAGAGCTGGAGCTTCGAGCGCGGCCTCAAAATCCTGCGCATGCACGCGAACTCGGAGAAGGTGTATATGCCGTCAGGCAAGACTCCGCAGCCCGGTGACTGGTTCAGAAACCCCGATCTGGCGCGTTCTCTCCGTGCCATCGCGGCCGACGGGAGGGCCGCGTTCTACAAGGGAGCAATCGCAAAGAGCATACTTGACATCTCGCGTGAACTGGGCGGCACCTTCACGGCCGAAGACCTTGCTCAATTTGAGCCCGAATGGGTCGCGCCAATCAGCACCAGCTATCGCGGCTGGACCGTATCGGAGCTGCCGCCAAACGGTCAGGGCATCGCCGCGCTGACCATGCTCAACATAATGGAGCAGTTTCCCCTTGGAGAATGGGGTCACAACAGCCCGCGCGCGTTGCACACCATGATCGAGGCCAAGAAGCTGGCCTATGCGGACATGTTGAAGCACGTTGGAGACCCTCGGTTCAGCAAGATTCCCGTCGCCGAGCTGGTATCGAAGGAGTTTGCTCGCGAAAGGGCGAAGCTGATTGGCGAGAAAGCAGCATGCAAGGTGGTTCCAGCACAGCTCACCTCCGTGGCAGGATTGCCCGGCGCCGACACCATTTACCTCAGCGTTGTGGATCGCGAAGGCAACATGGTGTCGCTCATCCAAAGCAACTATCTGGGCTTTGGCTCGGGCGTTGTGCCGGCCGCCACAGGCTTTATGCTGCAGAACCGCGGGGCGCTGTTTACGCTTGAGGCTGATCAGCCGAACACGCTGGCGCCCCGGAAACGCCCATTGCACACGATCATTCCCGGGTTCCTGCAGAAAGACGATACACGGATCGCATTCGGCATTATGGGCGGCTGGAACCAGGCGCAGGCTCATGCACAGTTCGTCGCCAACACGGTCGACTTCGGGATGAATGTGCAGCAGGCACTCGAATCCGCCCGATTCACAAAGGTGACATTCGAAGGCTGCGCGGTAAGTCTGGAGTCGCGGATACCGGAGAGCGTACGAACCGAGTTGTCGGCCAAAGGTCATGAGGTGATCGTGGCCAGGCCGTACGCCCAGCGCGTAGGAGGAGGCCAGGCGGTGATGCGCAACGGTCGTGGTATCAACTTCGGCGGTTCGGACCCGCGTAAAGACGGTGCTGCCTTGCCTGAATCGCCCCGGTTCCGGTAAGTGTGATTTACTCGTGGTGTGAAGCGAGTACTTCTTTCCGCAATCTTGCTTGCTGCTGCGGCGTCTGCTGCGGTGGAGATGAAAAAGGCCGATGGACGCGTTGATGTTGTGATCGGTGGCAAACCGTTCACCACATTCTTCTTCGGTCCGGATGCGCACAAACCCTATCTGCACCCCCTGCGCACTGCTGAGGGCCTGGTTGTCACCCGCTCGTTCCCGATGGAATCCGGTGTGGAAGGCGAGACGAAGGACCACCCTCACCATCAGGGGCTCTGGTTCACCCATGGTGACGTGAACGGGTTGGACTTCTGGGCGAACTCGAAGCTGACGCCGAAGCATGGACGCGTTGTGCTGGATAGGTCGGTACCGATGCGGGTTCAGGGTGGGGCGAAGACGGGCATGATCCAAGCTTCGTTCAACTGGGTGACACCGGACGGGAAGACACTCGTAAAGGAAGAACGGCGGATGACGTTCTACGATGAGCCGGGTCTGCGCACGGTTGATGTCGATGTCACCCTGAATGCAGCAGGTCAGCCGGTGAAATTCGGCGATACCAAAGAGGGAACGTTCGCCATCCGCATCTCTGACAAGATGACCGAGAAGGCTAAGGGCGGCGTAATGACCAGTTCCACTGGTGCGACGACGATGAAAGAGGTTTGGGGCAAGCCATTTCCGTGGGTGGATTACGCGGGAACGATCGACGGAACGCCGGTCGGTATCACGATCATGGATCACCCGCAGAATCCCGGCCATCCGACACACTGGCACGCCCGCGATTACGGCCTGTTCGCCGCAAACATCTTCGGTCACCACGATTTCTACCGCGACAAGACGAAGGACGGCAGTGCATCACTCGAGCCTGGCAAGCCGTGGCGATTCCGCTATCGAGTTGTCGTGCATCCTGGCCTGACTGGCGATGCAAAGATCGGTGACTTATTCGACAGTTACGTGCGCGCTAATTTCAACTAAGGATCTGGCGCAGCGCCGGACCAAGTTCCGGGTGGCGAAAGGTATAACCCGCGGCCAGCGCACCCTCCGGGACAACGCGCTGACTGCCGAGCACCACGCCCGCCATCTCGCCGTACATCAGTTTTAGACCGAATGCCGGAACGGGCACAAGTGACGGTCTTCCAAGCGCGTGCCCCAATTCCTTCGCGAACTCCGCGTTGCGCACAGGGTGAGGGGCAGTAGCATTCACCGGTCCGGACACCCGGGTATCGTGGAGCGCCCACATGATGATCTCGACCATATCGTCGAGATGAATCCACGGCACCCATTGCTTTCCTGATCCGACCGGCCCGCCCACGCCCGCGCGGAAAGGTGGAACCATGGTCGCCAGAGCTCCGCCGCCTGCGCCGAGAACAATTCCGGTCCGCAGCATCACTACTCGGACGGCTAGTTCTTCTGCCCTCCTCGACTCGGCTTCCCATTTGACGCACGTTTGCGCCAGGAAGTCGTTCCCCGGTCTCGAGCGTTCGGTCAGCACCTCTTCGCCGCGGTCGCCGTAGTACCCGACAGCAGATGCGGCAACCATGACCCTGGGCCGCGAATTTCCGTCCCAGAGGGCTGTCACGACGTTTCTGGTGCCAATCACGCGGCTGTCGTGGATGCGCTTTTTAACCTCAGCCGACCATCTCTGGGCGACGGGCTCACCGGCAAGGTGGATCACGGCATCAATGCCGTTGAACGCCTGTTTGTCGACCGGATCCGACGCCTGCCATGGAATGAAATCCACGGCACGCTGCGCCGCCGGCTTTCGCCCCAGGGTGACCACCTCTGCCGCCTCGCTGACAAGGCGTGCGACCAAACGTCGACCGATAAATCCGGAAGCCCCCGTGACTGCCACTCTCATAGTGCGTTGACGTCCTCTCCCGTGCGCTCAAGTTCTGCAATCTGCCGTATGTAGGCATCGACGTTGGTCTTTCGCCTCATCCCCTCGTACGACATATACCGAGCCTTTCCGAAGACAGGCCGCTCTGTCCAGGGCCGGTCATGCAGGCCGAAACACCACAACACGCTGGTCCAGGTGTTTGGGTCGCGGCCGTCGAGTGCGTACCGGTCATGAAAGTAGATCATGGCATCGAACGCCTCTTCGTAGCTGGAGCTCCATTCGATGATCTTCTTCCCCCAGTACATTCGATAGTACCCGTGGATTTTTCCCCGTAGCAGCAGTTCCTTCTGCGTAGCATTCCAAAGCGGATCGTAGGTGTGTCCACCCTCCATCTGTTCCCGGCTGAAGCGAATGGGACGTGCATCTTTCTCA